>JAUVEF010000113.1 GCA_030594905.1 Methanosarcinales archaeon | reverse complement strand
GTCGAGATCGGATCAAGCGCACTACAAGGCTCGTCAAAGAGTATCACCTTTGGCTTTACTGCAAGCGTTCTTGCGATGCAGAGCCGCTGCTGTTGCCCGCCGCTTAAGTCAAGCGCAGACCGGTCCAGCTTGTCATTGATTTCATGCCAGAGTGCAGAGGATTTCAAGGTCTCCTCAACGATCCGGTCCAGTTCTTCTTTGTTCCGGACGCCGTGCAAGCGGGGACCGTAAGTGATATTATCATATACTGACATCGGGAACGGGTTTGGCTTCTGGAAGACCATACCAATCTTCTTTCGAAGCATGACCACATCCACGACCCGATCATAGATATTCCCACCCTCAAAAAGTAGTTCCCCTGTAACCCGGCAGTCTTTAATCAGGTCGTTCATCCGGTTGATGCACCTGATGAACGTGGACTTGCCACATCCGGACGGTCCGATTATCGCAGTCACCTTATTCTCTGGCATCGCAATTGTTATGTCCTTTAACGCCTGCGAGTTACCATACCAGAGATTTAAACCTCTGCTCTCAATTTCAATCTTATTTCCTACCATGATGTCTCCCGTAATGCTTCTGAATCGCGATCGCCACAAGGTTGATCAGAAGCACCATCGCAAGCAGCACAACCGAACTCCCATAAGCCATTCGATCAGAGATCCCCTCTGACGCAAGGATGTAGAGATGATACGGAAGCGCACGCACCGGATCAAAGAGCGATGAGGGCATCAGAAGCGATGACCCGGCTGTAAACATGATGACCGCGGTCTCCCCGATCGCCTTTCCGATCCCGAGTATAACACCGGTCATGATGCCAGGAACGGCACCCGGGAGCACCGCCCTCCACACAGTCTGCCACTTTGTCGCACCGAGTGCGAAGCTTCCTTCGCGTAGACTCATCGGCACTGCCTTAATCGACTCCTCCGACACCCTGACAATCCATGGCAGCACCATGAACATCAGCGCAAGCCCGCCTGATAGGATCGAAAAACCAAATCCAAGGTAGATCACAAGGAATGCATATCCGAATAGCCCGATCACGATGGATGGTACGCCTGCAAGACACTCGACACCGAATGTGATGACACTTGTCGCCGCACTCTTTGGGGCATATTCGGCAAGGTATATCGCAGCGCCGATGCCGATCGGGACTGCCGAGAGCATCGCAACCACCATGAGACAGAATGTTCCGACGATAGCAGGTAAAACGCCACCCTCTGCCCCGCTTAGTCTCGGCGATCCGAGCAGAAAGGAGAGATTTATCACGCCGATCCCCCGGATCAGGATGTAACCAAGAATGAATGTAAGGATTAATACGGCTATGGACGCTGATGCCCACAGAATCGCCATTCCCACTTTATTTGATGTGGCAGGTGAGATCAATGCGCCAGCAGTCATCGCTCCACCCCCATCTTTGATTTGAGTGCTTTGTGTGATACTGCGTCCAGCACGGCAACCACGATGAAGAGTACGATTCCGGTTGCAAATAACGCCTGCGCATGATCCCCTGTTGCATAATGCATCTCAAGTGCGATATTTGCAGTCATCGGTCTCACAGGATCGAGTATATCGTAGATCGGAGATGGGAGCATCGAGACATTGCCAGCCACCATCAGGACTGCCATCGTTTCGCCGATTGAGGTAGCCATTGCGAGTATGACTGCGGCAACGATCCCGGATCGTGCGCTTGGCACAATCACCTTTCTTATCGTATACCAGTGTGTTGCACCAAGCGCAAGCGACGCTTCCTTGTAGTCTTTTGGAACAGCCCGGATCGCATCATCCGATACGCTGATGATGCGTGGAAGCGCCATGATCGCAAGAATGATCGAACATGCAAGGATGGAAAATCCCCATCCTCCAAAATGGTCCTTGATGAACGGAACCAGCAGCACAAGCCCAACGAACCCAAGGATCACAGACGGGATGCCGACCAGAAGTTCGATTGCGTGTTTGATTACGGACCTTACCCTGGCTTGCGCAATCTCGGCGAGAAATACCGCACACGCTATCCCGAGCGGTACTGCCAGGACGAGCGAGCCTATTGCGATATAGAATGAAGCCACAATCATCGGGAAAATCCCGTACTCAGGAACCCCGGTCATTGCAATCGGGTTCCATTTCATTCCAAGGCTGAAATTGGCAACCCCCACTTTCACGATGACTGGAAGACCTTCTTTTAAGAGAAAAATCGTTATCATCGCAACAACCGTAACTGCGGTCGCCGCAGAGATGAATAAAAACGCCTCAATTATCCTCTCGCCGATTTTTTGGGTCATTGTGGAATTGCATCCCTTGTTAGTCTTTGATAGGTAACCTCGCCGTTTCGGGCGTGTTACGACTGGTAAAACAGGTTGCGATGTTGGCATATATACCTTATCCCAATAAACCTATAGACTCTATACACTCTATATATGGATCGGCATGATTTGCAGGATTTGAAAACCCCGCTCATGCATAAGTAATATAGTAGAGACCCGGGAAAAATAGGATGGATGGAGGCTACCAAAACGCAGATCTTCAGAATCGACCGTGGAAACTTCGAAAGAACGATCAAGGCTGCTGCCAGAATTATCAGAGACGGCGGAACCGTTGCGTTTCCCACTGAGACTGTGTACGGGCTCGGAGCAGACGCCCTGAATCCTGCTGCGGTAATGAAGATATTCCATGCAAAGGCGCGCCCTGCTGACAATCCGTTGATAGCCCATGTCTCGTCAAGGGGGCAGATATGTGAGATTGCCAAGGATATCCCTGCGTGCGCTTTTGACCTGATGGACGCCTTCATGCCCGGACCGCTCACATTGATCCTGAAACGAAAAGCAATCGTGCCGGATGTCACGACCGGGGGGCTTGATACGATCGCTGTGCGGATGCCAGATCATCCGGTAGCAATCGGGCTGATTAGGGAGTCGGAAACCCCAATTGCAGCGCCCAGCGCCAATCTGTCAGGCAGACCAAGCCCGACGACGGCTGCACACGTCGCGACAGACCTTACATGCAGGATCGATGCGATCATCGATGGCAGGCAGGTTCGGATAGGGGTCGAATCGACGGTGCTTGACCTGACGTCACAGACTCCCACCATACTCAGACCCGGCGGTATCGGGATTGAGGATATTAGAGAGTGCGTGGACGAAGTGAGAGATACGGGTGATGCGAGAGATGTGGCGAGCGCTGACATTGACATTGGCGTAGCGAAGTCCCCGGGAATGAAATACACGCATTACGCCCCTGAAACGCTTGTGATACTGGTTGAAGGCGATCCGGACAGTGTCACAACCAGGATATCCGAGCTGATAGTCGAATATCACAAAAAAGGCAGCCGTGTCGGGCTTATGATGACCGAAGAGACTGCGGAACATGTATCAGGCGACGAAGATCTTGTGTTATGCTCAAGAGACGATCCTGAAGCGTATGCGCACAATCTCTTTGGCAGCATGAGATATCTGGATGGGAGGGATGTGGATGTCATCATAGCAGATGGATCTATACAAAGCAAGGGCGTTGGAGCTGCGGTTCTCAACCGGCTGAGGAAAGCTGCGGGATGTTGACAAGTGGGTGCAGGCGGCGGCTTTCTAACCGTAACTCCTCCGGTTCACCGCCGTAGCCAGCCAACGATCGAGCTGCATTGGGCAGGACCGGAACCACAACATTATTGCAACACGCCAGAATAATAAAAGAGCGATGGCGCAACTGTTGGATTTATTCGGGAAGAAGGATAGGGAACATAAATCTCGGACCGACGAGTTTCAGCGGCAGATCGATCAATTGAGCGCAGAAAATCAGAAATTGAAGACAAGACTGGATAAAAAGGATGAGAAGACAAAAGACGCGCTCACAAGGAAGCAGGAAGTCGAAGAAATCCTGAACCACACCCAGAAACAGATAACAACGCTTGAAAATGAACTTTTAACACTGAAAGATGAAGCATCGAAAAATATCGCATTCAGCGGAACGTACTTGCTGAACAAGAAGAGTTTTGAGGATGTTGTGCTTGAATTGAGTTCGATGCGGGCGCAACCGGGGGCGCTTCACTCGATCTATTTTAATATGAATACACGAGCGGCTGATTTTGATTTTGGAGATTTTATTGACGAGAACTGCATATACATGTTTGATCAGATCAAATCAGACCACGGAAAAGCGCTCTTTTATGATGAGAACCACTGCGTCTCGCTTGCCATCGTGCCTCCGTTTAAAATAAAGCGTTCGGATTGGATAACCGGAGATGTGCTGGATACGAGTCATCTGAAGACGATGCTGTCGTGCGAGCCGGTCATCTGCGTTGTGTATGCACATGCAGGGACTACAGTCGTTGGAATTGTCAAAAAAGACAATGTGCGTGCCGAGATCGTACGAACAGGCGTGCAGGCGAAGCATACCAAAGGGGGATGGAGTCAGCGAAGGTTTGAACGGGGGAGGGACCATGATATTGAATACCACATAAAAAAGGTGCAGGAAAAGCTCCAATCGATGATTGAGGGGGTAGGTGGGGCGGACAGTGATGGTGTAACTGGCGTAGATGGTGCAGGCGGGGTGGCTGGGATGGATGGCATGGGCGGGAAGACCATCGATGTGGTCATCACTGGTGGTGATCTTCGGCTCGCAAGAGAGAAGATCACAGATACGCTTGATAACATACCAGTGATCGAGAAAAGGGTTGACGTGGATGGAAATCCTGATGATATCGCGGTTAAGGTGGCATGGGCAAGTAGATTGTACCGATTATAACTGAAATATTACAGCAGGAACACTGC
>JAUVEF010000081.1 GCA_030594905.1 Methanosarcinales archaeon | reverse complement strand
AGAACAGGGCGCATGAACAATCACATGTTTGATCAGGAATATCAACTCGCATATTTCAAAGATAATGGATTCATACGTAAAAAATGCCTGAAATGTGGCGAGCACTTCTGGACAAGGAATGCGGAACGGGAGACCTGCGGCGACGCGTCATGTGATGAGTATTCATTTATAGGTGCCCCGGCATTCTCAAAGAGCTACAATCTCACAGAGATGCGCGAGGCGTTTCTCTCCTTCTTTGAAGCGAATGATCACACACGGATCGGCAGGTATCCGGTGATCGCACGCTGGCGTGACGACATTTACTTAACCATCGCCTCAATCGCTGATTTCCAGCCATACGTCACATCCGGAGCCGTGCCCCCGCCGGCAAACCCGTTATGCATATCGCAACCATGCATCCGGCTCGACGATCTGGATTCAGTTGGTAAAAGCGGAAGACATCTCACAAATTTTGAGATGATGGCACATCATGCCTTCAATGACCCGGACCACAGAGTATACTGGAAAGATGAGACTGTGGAGCACTGCGACCGCCTGCTGTCCAAACTCGGGCTGCTCAGCGATGTCACCTACAAAGAGGAGCCGTGGGCTGGCGGCGGCAATGCAGGTCCATGTCTCGAGGTGATTGTTGACGGTCTCGAACTCGCAACCCTTGTTTTTATGGACATGCGCGAGAGCAAGGATGGCGATATCACAATAAAGGGGAAACAGTACGTTAAAATGAATAATTCCATCGTAGATACGGGATACGGTCTTGAACGATTCGTGTGGGCGTCACAAGGGTCCCCGACGATATATGATGCAGTATTTCCGGAGATGGTAAACAAAGTCACTGAATATGCCGGAATCGAACATTCGCTGCACGATCCTGAATATGCGGAGGTGCTTGCACAGAACGCACGCCTGTCGGGCAGGTTTGATCTTGGCATGACAACAGATCTCGATCAACTGCGTAATTCAGTGGCAAAAGAGATCGGGATCGACGTGGAACGGCTTAAATCAATCATAGAGCCGGTTGAGAAGGTGTACGCCATTGTTGATCACTCTCGCTGCCTTGCGTTCATGCTCGGTGACGGAATCGTTCCATCAAATGTTAAAGCAGGCTACCTTGCACGACTGGTCATCAGACGGATGTTGCGCCTGATGGACGCGACAGAACTTGATATTCCAATTTCAGAGCTGGTCGAGATGCAGATAAACCAGATAAGCGATCCCGCGTATGCGCACAGGTCGCAAACCATTCGAGAGATCCTTGATCTGGAAGAGACTAAGTACAGACAGGTTATTTCAAAAGGCAGGCGGCTTATTGAGCGTTCGGTTAAGAAAATGAAACATGCCGGGGCAATTCCAACATCGCAGTTGATCGAGTGGTATGATACGCACGGCATCCCGCCTGAGATTGCAAAGGAGGTGGCGGATGCGGAAAAGACTGCCATAGACCTCCCGGACAACTTCTACTCGATGGTTGCAAGCACGCACACCGTTGCGGCAGCGGCGGAAGCTGAAGCGGAAACGCCCTATCAAGACCAGATAAAACTTATTCCGCCGACAAAACTTCTATTTTACGATGAACCGGAGAATGTGTCGTTTGAGGCCGTGGTGCTCGATGTGTGTGATGGTCACATTGTCCTTGACCAGACGCTCTTCTACCCTGAAGGTGGCGGGCAGCCGGCTGACCACGGCGTGCTATCCACGGCGAATGTTGTTCTGCATGTGACTGATGTGCAGTCGGTCTCAGGAGTCGTTCTCCACGAGATTGCCAAACTGGAAGGGGGCGAGGTTAACCCGATGCGAAGAGGGGACCTTGTCAGCGGCAGGATCGACTCGAAACGCAGGTTTGCACATGCCCAGCACCACACCGCCACGCATATCGTGAATCACTGCGCAAAGATTGTTCTCGGCGATCATATCTGGCAGACCGGTGCGCAAAAGTCGGAAACAAAAGCTCGCCTGGATATAACTCATTTTAAGCGCATCGCAGACCACGAATTTGTCGAGATTGAGCAGCTCGCAAACAAGGAGGTTGCGAAAAACCGGCATGTGCATACCGGATGGATGGATCGGGTAGACGCTGAGAAGGAGTATGGTTTTGGTCTGTATCAGGGTGGCGTTCCGCCCGGCGAGAAGATCCGGGTCGTCCGGGTCGGTGGTGATGTTGAGGCATGCGCAGGGACTCACCTGCCATTTACCGGCATGGTCGGGCAGATCAAGCTGCTGCACACCGAGCGGATACAGGATGGTGTTGAGCGGATTGAGTTTGCCGCGGGAAACGCGGCAGTGCTCGCCTCGCAGGAGCGAGACCACATACTGAAACAGGCGTGCTCGATCCTCCGGGTGCCGCCTGAGAAACTCGCCAGTGCCGCAGACAGGTTCTTTACCGAATGGAAGGAGCTTTCGAAGCAAAATACCCGGCTGAAAGAAGAACTTGCATCTGCGATCAGAGATAACATGGTTGCAGGCGCAAGATCCGCTGGCAACGTCAGAATCGCGTCGTATATCAGTTCTCATGCGGATATGCAGGAATTAATCAAGATCGCGGGAAGCTTGCGCGGGATCCCGGACATGGTAGCGCTCATAGGCAGCACCGACGATGGCGGGAAAGTCGTGGTCTCGGTTGGCAATGATGCACAGGCAAGCGGGTTTGATGCCGGCGCAATCGTGCGCAGGATCTGTGGAAAACTCGGCGGGAGCGGTGGCGGAAAGCCAGAGATGGCGCAGGGTGGCGGTCCTGATGCGGGTAAACTGGGCGAGGCGTTTGATTCGGAGATCGGATTGATCACTGGTTTGTGATTGAGGGGGGGGGGTCGGGGAATGTGAGGATCGCCCCCGGTCTGTTGCTGACGCTCTTCACTGGGCATTCGCTGATTGCGGCACCGTTTCAGGGGTCTATATTTAGCCAACCGCAAGATTACACAGATTTCTACGAGAAAGACTGCCATCCCTTTGTGTTAATCTCGTGAAATCTCATGGTTTTTTTTCGCCTTAACCAAACACATACGTTATAGTGTTTTCTGTGGTTGTTAACGGTAGTTACCTCGCGCATGTGGAAAAACGCGGGCGTATCTCAGAACTTTGCGTTACATCAGAGGAACGCAAAAAAAAAACTGAAACACCAGAACTACGACACTACGGCATCGAGCCGCCCAATCTCCATCGCAAGCTTGATTTCCTGTGCAATCCGCTTACCCGTGGATAGATCAGGCTCGATCAGGTCTGAATATGGCGAGCCGGACACAAACAGATTCGTGCCTGCAACGATCCGGGCTGATATCTCGAAGACCTTAAACTCAAGCGTGTCGGTACAGATCGTTTCGAGACAGAACGGACCAACCATTCCGCCAAATAGTTCAATTGACCGTTCCACGACCTTCTCGCCAAGTTCAAACACTTTTGGCAACAAAGACTCACGCAAAACCATTGGCAGGTTCCCTGTGACCACAAAACTTGGATCAATTCCCGAAGATGCCCCGATCTTGTAAAGTTCGTCGATGTTGGACTCAATCCGCCGATCGATTCCGAGCAGTTCGAGCACGCCATCACCGACACGATAACCATCGACTCTCAACGGAGAATAGAAGAAATGCAGATAATACCGTGTTCCAAGCACAAATTCCTGGATGGTGTACGCCTCACTGGTATCAAGCTTATCCTCAATTTCCTGCCGGTTCTTTGCTATGAAAAACCCGCGTCCGCCCTTCGCGCCGTGGTATTTCACGATCACGGGACTCGAAACGTCAGCTGGCGATGAATACTCCTTAGGTACAGGAACGCCGGCGCTTGTAAGCCACTCACGCTCCTTTGTCCGGTTGGATTCCCATTCGAGCACCTTTTTGTTGCCAAAACTCGGGACTTCGAGGCGTGCAAAGTCTGACGCTCCAAGATACTCGACAAATGACCCATGAGGAATTATGATCACATTTTTTTCGATTAATTCAGGAGTTTTTTCGACAATTTCCTGATACGAGTTGACAGAAAGAAATTCATCCGGTTTTGCGCATGGAAACGCATCGTAAAATCGAGGAGGTTTTCCAAGACAGATACCAAGTGTTTTGAACCCTTCCTTACGAGCACCATCAAATATTTGGAGGCTTGTGTGCGAGCAAACAGTCGCGATCGTGGGATTTTCGCTTTCGGTCATGGTTTGGGTTTTGATCGAGTGGATATTACGGAGGCCGGAGCCGGGATTCGAACCCGGGTCGTGGGATCCACAGTCCCATAGGATGACCAGTCTACCCTACCCCGGCATTGTGGTTTGGGTGTTAATCATAACATCGCTGCGAACATAAAAAGGTAATGGCTCCGGGCAGGGGCTGTGCGAACACCACTTTAACCAAGGGTCTACGCCATTCCGTGCAGTATGTGACGTAGGGTTCATCGGAACGCCGTTGATTTCCAGGGAAATCCCACTGCCTGCGCCCAAAGATTTATGCGCACACAGAGATCAGGAACGGTTATGCACTGCGATTTTCACGATATCCGAACCATCTCAGGATATTCCACTAGCATCATGATCGATAACGGAAAGATCGAGGAGATTGCCAGTAACCTTCTGAGCAGCGCGGGGATCCGGGCGCTGACCGGCGGTTCTTGGGGTTTTGTCACAACCGATGACTTATCCGGCATTAATTCCGCGCTGACCTCGGCAGAGGAGCTTTCCGCAAGTATCGACCGGATGGTTCCACGGGAAAAGGTGACACTTGCCCCAATCCAACATAAAGCGGTATCTATGCGGGAGTCTGTAAAAGAGAACCCGGGCGACATTCCAATCGAGGAAAAGATTGAGTTAATCCGTGATATCGAGCAACATGCCAGTGTCGATGGCGTCACAAGCACAACTGTCATGTACTCGGAGTCATACGCCAAAATCAGGTATCAAAATTCGGAAGGGCTCGATCTTGAGCATGGTATTTTCCGAACGGGTTTTGCCGTCACTGCAGTGGCGTCTGACGGAACGACATATCAATCTGGAAGAAAAAGCCGATTCGGAGTCGGCGGATATGAGTTATTCAAAAAACACGACGTTCTCGCTCTTGCCGAGGAGGCTGGCACGACTGCGGTCAAATTACTCCGCGCACGCCAGCCGGAGGGCGGCGCAATGCCATGCGTGCTCGATCCGGAGCTTGCAGGCGTATTTATTCACGAGGCGGTGGGACATGCCGCCGAGGCTGATCTGGTGCTTGAGGACTCATCGATCCTTGCCGGGATGATCGGCAGCACGATCGCAGCACCCGGCGTCACGGTCTATGATGATCCGACGATGGACGGATACGGGCAGTACCCTTTTGACGCGGAGGGTGTGCCAGCGAAGCGGACAACACTGATCGATAACGGCATGCTCTGCTCATATCTACATTCGAGGGAAACCGCTGGCAAACTCGGCGAAAGTGGAGATGGGGGTGCGTTCGATTGCGGTGGAGGAAATGCACGTGCGCAAGGATGCGCCATTCCGATACCGCGCATGAGCAATACGTTCATCGCAAACGGCGATATGAAATTCGAGGAAATAATAGAAGAACTCAAGAACGGGGTTTATCTCAAGGGATCGCGCGGCGGACAGGTCAATACCGGCGAAGGCATCTTCCAGTTCAATGCGGAACTTGGTTTCGTGGTACGAGATGGCGAGATATGCGAGATGCTGCGAGATGTGTCACTTTCGGGGCAGACGCTTGAGATTCTGAAGAATATAACCGCGGTTGGCAATGATCTTGAGTTTAATTCAGGATGGTGCGGGAAGAGCGGGCAAACAGTACCAGTGAGCGATGGTTCACCACATAT
>JAUVEF010000011.1 GCA_030594905.1 Methanosarcinales archaeon | reverse complement strand
GGTCTGTTTGCAACAGGAAGCATCACCTTGGGGCAAGTTGCGGTCAGCGGGCGCATTCTCGTGCCTTCACCTGCTGCAAGGATCACTGCTTTCATTTAGAGCTCCTTTATCATTTTTTCTATATGCAGATACAGCCTATCGACCACGGCTTTTGTCTCACCTTCGACCGTAATCCGGATCAGGGGTTCGGTGCCTGAGGGTCTGACAAGCGCCCAAGCATCATCAAGCGCGATTCTGACCCCGTCAAGCGTGTTAATGTCAGTAAACCCGGGAACCGTGCGTAGTTCTTCCTCGATCCGGCTCATAACTCCCCCATCGCCTGAGCCATCGCGATGGGGTATTGGCAGTGCCCCACGTTTTATCTCGTACGTAGGTAGCGCTGAGATGTGATCGCTGAATAGCCCCTCTTCCGTGCTGATCATCTCAATGAGCCTGGCTGCGGCATAGATGCCGTCCGGACAGTACGAGACATTCGGAAATATCCATGTTCCACTCGCTTCGCCGCCAAAGTCCGCCCGGGTTCGCTTTATCGCCTCTGCAACATACACATCGCCGACACGAGTCCGGGTTATCGTAACGCCGGGCAGCACCGCGTCGATTAACATGGACGTATCAACAGGCACGACCATCGATCGCTCTGCCTCACGCATTCCGAAGAACGCGAGAAGCTTGTCGTTGCTCACGAACCGCCCGGTGTCGTCAACTGCAACCATCCGGTCAGCATCGCCGTCGTGTGCGATCCCGATATCTGCATGTACCTCCCGCACAACCGACCGCAAGACCTTGAGATGTTCTTCTTTGGGCTCAGAACTGCGACCTGGGAAAAACCCGTCGGGCTGGCTGTTTAACGTGATCACGTCGCATCCCAGTTCCCTGAGCAGATACGGCGTCGTCATGGATGCTGCGCCGCACCCACAATCAACCACCACCGACATCGGCTTTTTGATTTTGGTACGGGAGAGAATCATCGATATGTGGTCAGAGACGGCGTTTTTGTCAGTTCTAACTGGATTAATGCAGTCCCACGATGTTAACGGTGTTAGTTTGGAATGTCCGCCGCCGACTGACTCTTCAAGTGATCGTTCGATCGATTCCTGCTGCCTCGAGTCAAACGCCATCCCATCCGGGTTGAAGAGCTTGACTCCGGCATATTCCGGCGGATTGTGTGACGCGGTGATCATGACCCCGCAGTCATGGTTCCTTGCCGCGTAAGCAAGCGTCGGCGTTGCAACCATGCCTACGCGCGTAATCTGGCATCCCATCGAGAGCAGTCCCGAAATCACCGCGTATTCAATCATCTCTGACGATGTTCTCGGGTCCCTGCCGACCACCACGTTGTGGTACTCAGATCCCACTGCCCGCCCGATGCACAATGCCGATTCAGAGGTAATCTCAGTATTTACGACTCCACGTATCCCGCTCGATCCGAATTTCATGATATCACTCAACCGTAACACTCTTTGCAAGATTTCTCGGCTTGTCGATCTCGCATCCTCTGTAATGTGCGACATAGTATGCGAATAACTGGAGCACGACAGACGAGAGTATCGGTGCGATCCAGGGGTCGGCGTCGGGCACACGGAGCACATAATCCACGTATCGCTCGATCTCGGTGTCGCTCTCGTTTGCGATGCCAATGACCGTAGCACCCCTCGCCTTCACCTCCTTGATGTTGCCGAGCATCTTCTTATACACACTATCCTTTGTGGCGATCGCGACCACCGGAATCCCGTCATAGATCAGTGCAAGCGGACCGTGCTTAAGTTCGCCAGCGGCAAATCCCTCTGCCGGGATATAGGATATCTCCTTTAGTTTCAGCGCGCCTTCAAGCGCACATGGGTAGTTTGCGCCCCGGCCCATGAACATGAACTGAGCGGCGCCTGCAAACAACTTCGCGCATTCGCGCGTCCGGGGCGCATCATTTAGCACGCGCTGGATATTGCCACTAATCTGCCGCAGTCCGGAGGCAAGATCATTCATCTCCGCAGTCGTGATCATCCGCCGCTCGCTCCCGAGCCGGATTGCGATAAGCAGCAACACCAAAAGCTGTGATGTGAATGACTTGGTGGCAGCAACCCCAATCTCTGGTCCGGCTCTCGTATGTATGCACTGGCATTCCCGTGTTATACTGCTGCCAAGCATATTGACGATCCCGAGTTTCTGGCTGCCCCTTGATCCCGCCTCCCTGATCGCCGCAAGCGTATCAGCAGTCTCTCCTGACTGTGTGATCGCTATCACGAGGTCGCCACAGTCGATGATCGGATCGATGTACCTGAACTCGGACGCGATCTCGACATCGACGGGGATGCGGGCAAACCGCTCGATTACATACCTTCCGAAGAGTCCTGCATGGTATGATGTCCCGCAGGCAAGGATAACGATTCGCCTCACATTCGGCAGCGCCGCATCGAGATTGATCCCGTCTGACGATATTCGTCCTGAAAGTGTCTCCCGAATGACGGCTGGCTGTTCAAATATCTCTTTTAGCATGAAATGCTCATACCCACTCTTCTCTGCCGATTCAGGATCCCAGTCTATTGTTTCGATCTTTTTTTCGACAGAACCTCCGCCTAAGGTCGTAAATTTAACTCCACTCCCATCTATCACACCGATCTCGCCATCGTCCATGAAAATCACGTCTTTCGTGTGTTTCAGGATGGCGGCAACATCGGATGCAACGAAATGTCCGTTGCTGCCAAGCCCGACGACGAGCGGACTGTCCTTACGTGCGATTACGATCCGGTCCGGCTCATCGGTACTGACCACCGCGATCGCATACGACCCACGAACCATCGACAATGCGTTTCGCACCGATGATTCAAGATTGCCATCGTAATATTCCTCGATCAGGTGTGGAAGTACTTCAGAGTCGGTTTCTGACCTGAATTTGTGCCCTGAATCGATTAACTTGTCTTTAAGTTCTATGTAATTCTCAATGATTCCGTTATGGACAACAGCGATACTGTCCTTGCAGTTGCAGTGCGGATGTGCATTCTCAGCCGACGGTTTCCCATGCGTCGCCCACCTGGTGTGCCCGATGCCGGTGCAGCCCATGATCTCAGGAGTGATCGATATCAGGTTATCAACGCGCCCCTTCGCTTTAGAGGTCCGGATGCTTCCGTTCAGGATGGCAATGCCGGCAGAATCGTATCCCCGATACTCAAGACGTCGCAGGAGGTCAAAGAGAACCGGCATGGCTTTGGATTTGCCCATATACCCAACAATGCCACACATATCAGATCACCACCATGCTCTGATAGTCCGGTTGGAATGTAGCGGAACGCCGGACAACATCCAATTTTTTCTCTGGAAAAATTGTGCCGCACATTTATACCACCAGCGCATGACTTGGTATCTGTTTTCTCACAACAGTGCCTGCTTCGATCCGGCACTCTACCCCGATCAGCGCACCCGCTGTTACCGCGACATCGCAACCGATAGTGCCAGCATCCCCAATCACGGTGCCGAGTTCGTCTGCATGGTACAGCTTCCGTTCCAGTTCCACGGTCAGATCCCTTCTGCTCTCCACGACAAAATGACTGTTAATGACATTGTTCTCGCCGATGACGGTGTTTTTTATGGCGCTGTGCGAACCGATGTGCACGTCATCAAAGATCACGCTGTTCTTGATGTATGTGAATGGCTCAATCGTGACGTTGTCGCCGATGCTTGTCGACGGGGCGATGACCACATTCGGACCGATATCACAGTTTCTCCCGATTATAACGGGACCTTTTACGTAAGAGTTCTCTCCGATCGCCGAATCCTTGCCTACAACCACGCGATCATTGATTTTGCGGTCTGCCAGCCCGTGCGCCGAATCAGGCATGCCCTCAAGGATCATTGCATTCACGCCAAGCAGGTCCCATGAATGGATCACATCGGTCCATGTGTGGTCGGTCCGGTGCGCATGCACAGCGTAGCCCGCATTGATCATCCGCTGTATGGAATCCGTGATCCCGAATTCACTGACACCACTGATATCAGCCTGCAGAGTCTCCTCAATCGCATCGAAGATCGTTTGATCAAAGATATAGATGCCTGTGTTGATGTTGTGGACGTTATTCAGTATCTGCCCCTCAACAATTTTTTTAACCACTCCGCCACTCTCAATTACCAGCGCGTACCCGGATGTAGCTTTTCTGGTCGTTGTCAGGATCGATGTGCCACCGGTGTGTCTCTTCGTAATATCGGCAATCGTATCTGCGCTGATAAGATTATCCCCATTTAATACGAGAAACTCGTCGTCCACAGAATATTTCGCCTGTTTTATGGCATGGGCTGTGCCCAGTTGATGTTTCTGCTCTGTATATTCGATATTCACACCAAAATCCTTTCCGTTTCCGAAATAATTCATGATGCGCTCTTTTGCATACCCCACGACCATGAGAATGTCTGTGATGCCGCTCTCAGCAAGCGACTGCACCACATACTCAATCATCGGTTTGTTTGCGATCCTGAGCATTACCTTTGATCTTGTGAGCGTCAGTGGTCTGCATCGCATCCCTTCACCAGCTGCAAGAATAACTGCCTTCAATCAATTCACCCGTTTATTTATTGTAGTGCTTTCATTTTAAGCGTATCGGATTTGTGATGCCGCTATACTTCACACCAGCACAAACCCGAGCTTTTTCAAATCAGTTGATACTTAATTCGTGGGATGCGTTCAAACGCGTAATTCATGATAAAATCACGAATATCGTGAATTACACGAATCTACACCCGCATAACCTATTTATTACACTTAAAAATTTGAATTGTTCTATATCATCGTGTCAATCCCGTAGTTGTTTCACCTCACCTACACACATACGGGATTTTTGGACGGAGCGCCTTTGCGCCTCGCGCCCTCAAACATCGCATTCGCAGCACCGTTCACGGAGGATCCAGACCTGTTCCTCATACGGAGTGACAAATTCAGTCTGTTCAGCCTCTCCAGTCGCAAGCTTCACGTCAAGGGGCGTATGGTGCTTGTATCCCCGATTTGTCATCTCCTCAACCAGTTTCTCGTGCCTCAGATAGAGTGCCATTAACCGCCCCTTCCAGCGCAGGGTCTCAGGGTGGTTCGCATACGCTTTCTTGTTGCCGGTTATTATCGACCACATCGCATGAAGTTCCCTGTGCTCGCCAAGCAGATGGTTGCGGCATAATTTCTCGGGGGGTATATCCCAGATTCTCATAAGCTTATCTCCAAACCGGCTTTTTCAAAATACATGACCCCATCTTCCTCATTTATCACCGAAAACCCGTTTCTTCGGTACAGGTTGATTGCGTCCTTTAGCCGTGTATCGGTCTTGAGCATAACCGTCGAATAGTTCTCCTCTGCAAATTTTAAAGCCTGGATGAGGAGAGCGCTCCCAAAACCTCTTCCTCTAAAGTCTTTTCTTACATAGATGCGCTTTATCTCGCACGTCCTGTGATCTATCCATCTCACAGCACTCGTGCCCACAATCGTGCCGCCCACGACCCCGGTGTAAAATATTCCACGGTTTTGCAGGTAATAATCCTCGATCTTATCCAGATCAAAGTCTTTTGCAGGGTCGTACTCAAAACCCTCTTCGCTCAGCACGCCCAGAACCAGTTCCTTCACCGCAGAGGTCATTGATCTATGAAATACCCCGATTCTCATTGCAGATATGCCTCCGGGCTATTGAGAAAGTCAAGCACGATCGTTTGCAGAATCTCTGTGCCGGTCATGAGCACATCCTCGTCAATATCGAACCTGCTCGAATGGTTGCCCTCAACGATCCCTTTTTGCAGGTTCAGCGTCCCGAGCAAGAGATATATGCCAGGCACCTTCTCCAGGTAAAATGCAAAATCCTCGGCTCCGAAGATCGGTTCCGCGTCACAATCGACATCCGGGAATGTTTTCATAAGTGTGGCAATCACGGCTTTTGTAAATGCGCTATCGTTCACGAGCACCGGGTAGCCATGGAGTACATCGAGGTCGCATGTAGGAAGGTTAGCAACACATCCGGTATCACCCTTACAGTACGTCTCCATCAGGGCGTCGAGCGTCTTTTCGATCGTTCGCTCGATCGTCTCTGTGTCGCGATCATCAAACGTGCGGAAGCTTCCGAGTATATCCACCTCATCCGGCGTCCTGTTGAACTGCGCACCCCCGCGTATCTTGCCGATTCCGAGAACGTACCTTTCCGGATCGATTTTGCTCCTGACCCGGGTGTCGATGGCACTGATAAAATCCGATGCGATCAGGATCGGGTCGATGCAGTCTGCGGGAGTGGAATGGTGCCCGCCTTTCCCGGTGATCTTTATCGAGAAGACGTTTGAGTTTGCCATGAACCTACCTGGTCGAAGCGCGATCCGCCCAAGATCAATGTAACCGAATATATGCATCCCAAGTATTGCGTCCACACCTTCAAGCCCACCCTCTGCAATCACCCGCGCTGCGCCACCGGGCGGCTGTTCCTCGGCTGGCTGGAAGATTAGTCTGACGCTTCCTGGCAGTCTGTCGTGCATCTCCTGAAGTGCGCGTGCGGCACCAAGAACCATCGCGATATGCCCATCGTGCCCGCAGGCGTGCATAATGCCCTCGTTCTCTGATATATACTCCCGGTTCAGCTCGGTCGGCTCTTCCAACACTTCAAGCGCATCAATATCGCTCCTGAGCGCGATGCATGGATGCGGCGCACGTCCGTGGATCGTTGCGATGACGCCGGTGTCTGCGATCTTCTCTGACTCGATACCAAGGTCGCTCAGGACTTTTATGATCTTCTCCTGCGTTTTAAATTCCTTGAAACTCAGTTCTGGTTCCCTGTGAAATTCGCGCCGGAGCTGGATGATCCAGTCTTCGAGGGGGGTGGGGGTCATGTTTGTTTCCTCTGGGTTTGTAGTGTTAAGTTTCAGGTTTAAGCTTGGGTTTAAGCGGGTTTTTATCCGGTCTGGACGGGCGCCCATAAAAGCTGTGAGATGCAGCGTCCGGGATTCGTGATTCAATGATTCACAATCCAGCGTTTCCCAGCCACCAGAATTACTGTATCATGGGTAAAAAGCAACCGTCCATCATCGTCAAAATGGACATTGAGACCTGTTTTGTCGTCTTCGATTGAATCAATCATCGTGCGCCGCAGCTGCTCGACGATTTCGTCTCCGGGATCGGCGATACTTATCCATTCATCAAAATAGAAGTCCGCATCCCCGTTTCTTGCGTGAATTATCTTTAGTCCGGCATCGCGAAACATTCCTTCCAATTCTGACTGCGGATACAGCCGGACATGCGAGGGATCGCGAATCTGCTCGATTTCATTGTGGTACTTGCTCTTTACAGTGTCCTCTGATGAAACCCCGTCCACTAGCACGATCGTTCCGCCGCTTTTGCAGACACGAACCATTTCAGACATTACTTTTCCGGGGTTTGTAAAATGGTGGAATGCGAATCTACACGAGACAACATCGAAAGACCCATCATCAAACCCAAGGGATTCAGCATCCATCATCTCAAAAGTGACGTTGTTAAGTTTCCTTTCATCACGGATGACTTCTGCGGTATCAATCATGTCCCGAGTTATGTCGCACCCGATGACCTCGGAAACCCGGTCTGCAAGCTCAAACGCTAAAAATCCATTCCCTGTTGCGATATCAAGCACCTTATCAGATCTCTTCGGTGAAACCAGATCAACGATCAGGTTCAAGTGATCTTTATTCGCTAAAATGCTGCTCTTTGAATATGCAACTGACTGCCTGCCAAACCGTTCCTTTGCAGACTCTTTCTTGCGGTGTGCAACAAGACCTCCATCCAGCAGGATCTCGCGCAGGAAATCGGGCATCTTTGACCCGGTATACTCACAACCACCGGTCTCAACGATTCCGTTCTCGATATCAATCTCAATTGCGTCTCCCTGCTCACATGAGATCGTTGTTCCCGTTTCCAGAATCGGAAGACCAATGTTTATTGCGTTTCTGAAAAAAATACGTGCGAACGTTGCTGCTACAACACATCCGACGCCCGCATGTTTGATTGCAAGCACTGCCTGCTCTCGGGATGACCCGCATCCGAAATTCCTGCCGGCGACGATGATGTCACCCTTCTCTACCTTCCCTGCAAATTCAGGATCGATACCTTCGAGCACATGATCGGCAAATACCTGCATATCTGTGGTGCGCAGGTATTTGCCAGGTATAATCGCATCGGTATCGATGTCATCTCCAAATATCCAGGCTTTTCCTTTTATTTTCAATTCAGAACGACCACGGGATGTTTTCCCTTTGCCTTTGGCTTCTTTTCTTTGTGTGGCTCTCTGATGATCTCGGTGTATTCATCCATATCTTCCTTGCCGTTCACGAAGACTGCATTGAAGTACTTCATGGTTCTTGGATCCATTCCAAGGAATCCGAAGTGCAGCACGAGTTCGACTATGAACCAGTACATAGCCCACAGATGAAGCGTACGTACAAATCCGATCGGTGACATGTTGAATAATGTCGATACATATCCAACGCCCATGAGAATCGCCGGTTCGACAGTGGTCTGCCAGATAGCGAATTCGGGATTGTACATGATCAAACCGGTAATCACAATCAGGACGACCGCAATGTTCTCAGGAATCACCATCAGTTTGACAAACGGGTGTAGTTTATTCTTGTAATGCCCCGACTTCTCGTCAACGATGACGAATCTTGGATACTCTGCCTTTTTGAAGAGACTGAGAAACAGGTTCTTCAACTGGATCGCATCTGGTATGAAAAATATCTCAGAGAGAAGGTGCCCGCTCGTAACCAGGTTGTATGGAATAAATATCCAGACGGCCATGATAAATACAAGCGCGACAAACATGTGAAACATGCGCACAGTCTCATACGGGATGAGCTGCCATGCGTTTGCTGACGCATCCATCACTGTACACATGTTGAACTGCTTTGCCATGTACCAGCCAGTGATGATAAGGGTCACACACGAAAACAAATGGAATGCATGCGCACGCATGCCTTTCGGATCATATCGTTCGGTTACTAAACCTGTACTTTGTGACATGTAATGCCTCCTTCTGTTGCCCTCCGCGGCAACATTCGATATACGGATTGATCACTTTTAAATGTTGCGGTTTGGAGCGATGGCGTGTGGTGAATATTTATCACCAATTATCACGGCGGGGGTCGATATGATGGACATGCAGAAAGTGATAATAGATAGCTGATATAAGTCCGTATTGTGAAAAATGAAAAGCAGATCATCGAGGCTGCCATGTTTGCTTCGGATCGCGCGATTGACATAAGACAGTTGAGTGAATTAATCGGGGAACCGGTGGATGAAACCGAACTGATCATGAACAAGCTGGTCGAAGAGTACGGTATGCGAAAGTCAGGTCTTGAAATCCTGAAATCAAGCGATACAAAGTATTTGATGCGAGTTCGACCGGAATATGTCGAATATGTGAAATCGTTTGCCCCAAAGGAACTGCCTGCACCAGTTCTCCGGACATTATCGATGATTGCGTACCACCAGCCAGTAAAACAGTCGGATATTGTGAGAATTCGTGGAAACTCGACTTATTCGCACATACACACCTTAAACGAGATGGGGCTGATCGCATCGACTCCGGAAGGGCATACAAAACTTCTCACAACGAC
This sequence comes from Methanosarcinales archaeon, assembly GCA_030594905.1. Next base: position 3,914 of record JAUVEF010000011.1, on the reverse strand, counting down.
GCCTGGATTTGCAGAATACTTTGGTCTGGATTCGAACAATCCTGGTGCAATACGGACTGCGCTTAAAGCGCGGCTGGCGGCACGGATTGGCGTAACCCCGATGTATGAATCGCTTTTGCATCGTTGTGGGGTTCCATGTGTCACGGTCAATGCTTATAACCCGTCTAATGAAGATCTTACCATATTAACTGACGTCCACACGCTTATTATCTCAAAAGGCTACTCGGATAAGGTCAAGGATCATTTTTCCGGGGAGCTCATCGAGATTGCATCCACCACCTTCGACGACCTGCTGCAATCAACGGAACCACTCGGTAGGCATGGCACGAAACGTGATGTTTCAAAGGTTATCTCTGAATTAAATGAGTTAAACGAGAAGTATCATGAAAGATCGAGAAAAATGGATGCGGAACTGAATATTAAGGTAAAACCGGCGTCGGAAATGGCATCTCACATCTTAAACGATCTTGGATTTACAATATCTCAAACCGGCGTGATGGTGGTGTCGGATTATCTCGATACGGGCGATGCGGGCAGCATCACGTTTCCCACACATAGCAATGCGTCAGCCGACGTGATCGATCGCATCTGCGCCAGATATGACGCGATCCTTGAAGGGTTGCAGAATCAGTGCCCGCGCAGGTGAGACGGGGGGTGCGGTATGTTATGTACCGCGCACACCTGCATTTTCTGATTATGATGGATTTGGTGGTCTACAATCTTTGTGCACTTGCAATGGGCGGGCAGTTGGAGAGATCACATACAGGCGGCTAAAGGATGTGCTCGAATGTTAGCAGGTGTGTATCAAGATATGTTTATATCATATAATCTATATTTAAATCATGGGTGTGGTATAAACTCCGTACCTGCAATATACTGGGAACTGACCCTCCGGGTTTGCCCGGGAAAACAGCAACACAGGGCGACTGGCACGCTACTTTTTAATACATGAAAATGACTATATACAGGTGATGGCAGGATGGGAATAATGTGAATCCGATACAACACATCATTAATATACAGAGTTTTTCGCGCGGTGAAATTGACCGAATTTTAGACCATGCCGCACAACTTGAGCCGATTGCACGCGGCGGAGTGTCTAATATCCTGGCTGGCAGAATACTTGCGACGCTATTCTACGAACCGAGCACCAGAACCCGGCTTTCGTTCGATGTAGCGATGAAACGGCTTGGGGGTGATGTCATCGATTTCGGACCGACTGAAGGGTCGGCGGTTGCGAAGGGTGAGAACCTTGCAGACACCATCTCGGTTATGGCGGGGTATGCCGATGCAATCGTTCTGCGGCACCCGAGAGAGGGTGCAGCACGGATGGCGTCTGAATTCTCGTCAGTTCCGGTTATAAATGCAGGCGATGGTGCAGGACAGCACCCGACACAGACGCTTCTGGACCTGTACACGATACGGAAGGAAAGCAAGCTAAATAAAGTGAAGATTGCAATTGTCGGGGATCTTAAGTATGGTAGAACCGTTTATTCACTTACACATGCGCTTTCCATGTACAACGCCGAGATATATCTTGTTTCGCCAGATCAATTGCGGATGCCTGATTCGATGAAACGTGACCTGACAAACAAAGGAGCAAGAATCACGGAAACCGGAAATCTGGATGACGTTATCGGCGTGGTGGACGTGTTGTACATCACAAGGATTCAAAAGGAGCGGTTCCCGGACCCGGGCGAGTACCAGGCAGTCGCCGGGAGCTATAAAATAACAGAAGATACGTTAAAGGATGTAAAAGACGATTCAATCATCATGCATCCACTTCCAAGGGTGGGCGAGATTGATCCCGGGGTTGACAAAAGCAGACATGCAGTATACTTCAAACAATCGTTCTATGGCGTGCCTGTGCGCATGGCGATTCTCTCGATGGTGATGGGATGAAACCGGAAGACCAGCCTGAAAACCAGGAACTGCGGGTCAGGAGGATCCAAAACGGCACGGTGATTGATCATATCGCTGCAGGGCAGGCGCTGAATGTGCTGCGCATACTGGGCATCACCGACCGATCGACAGACGTGATGAGCGTGGTCATGAACGTCTCTGACCGGAAGAAAGATATCGTTAAGATCGAGTATCGAGAATTAAATCCGGGAGAAGTTGATGAAATTGCATTAATTTCACCTGATGCAATCATTAACATCATACGCGATTACAAGGTTGTGGAAAAGCACAAAGTGGTTCTTCCATCCGAGATAGAGGGTGTGGTCCGGTGTATAAACCCAAATTGCATCACGAACACCGATGAGCCGGTTAAACCGCGGTTTACGATACATCGTGACGAGGGGGTCGAACTGCACTGCATGTACTGCAGAAGGATAATCACGGATCGGATTGCAGATTTCCTTATTTGACGGATGAAAGATTAATATATCAAATAACACCACCTAATTTAATTGCAGAGGGTGACTACAATGATTGAACATGCACTATGGGCGGCACTCCTACTCTTGATCATAGCATCGGCGCTGCCCGGACAACGCCGGAAGTACCGATTTCTTGCAGGATCCGCTGGTTGGAGCTTCTTTGCGATCCACTGGCTAATTCAGCCGGCGCATTATATTGAGATCGGTGATTACGTAAACGTCCTGCTGGTGCTGGGCGTGGCGGTCTTCTGCATGATCATTGCCCATGAGATGTATCGGAATTATAAGTATAACCTGGACGATGGGGAAATTCTACTGACGATAACGACTGCAGCAGCACTTGGTGGTCTGTTTTACTATCCGTTTGCCAAAGTAGAGTTTCTCAACACGTTTCTGATCTCTGCAGTCACAGAGCAGGTTGTTTATGTCCTACATGCGTTCAACGTGCCGGCACAACAGGTCAATTGGAATCAGATCGAACTAAACTACCACACGATTACGATTATTCTTGCATGTACAGCGATTGAGAGCGTTGCAATATTCATTGGACTAATCTTCTGTGTCCGTGCACCTATAAAAAGGACTATTATCGCGTTTATTGCCTCTGTTCCAATGATTTACGCACTTAATATGGTCAGAAACGTATTTGTTGTGGTTGCTTTTGGGTACATGTGGTTTGGCGAGCGCAGTTTTCAGATTGCACACCACATTATCGCGAAGATCGGATCAGGAATCGCACTCTTCGTGATCGCTTATGTCGTGTTGCAGGTGCTTCCAGAATTATTAAACGCAATCGATCAGCTGTTTGCGATCGTGCGCAAATACTTAACCACCATAACCACTCGCAATAAGCGTGAGGATGGGCTGTGATGATCCGGCTTGCAGAAGGCTCGATCCGGTGGATCGTCTCGGCGGCGATCTGTGCCCTGACATCAGCTTTGCTCATCAGCGTCGATGAGCGGATGCGGACCGTTACGTACGTCTTCATTTTACTGACAATATTCTTTGTCGGATTTTTCCGGGATCCACACCGCGCACCAAACCCACATCCTGGCATCTACGGCGATTGCGCAATGCTTGCGCCGGCTGATGGCAGGGTCATGGCGATCAAGAATGGTGCGGTACAGATATTCATGAACTTTCATGACGTGCATGTCAACAGGGCGCCGATTTCTGGCAGGATCAAAGCAATCCGATATACGAAAGGGAGTCATATCCCGGCTTTCACGAAGGATTCACTCAGAAATGAGCGGAACGAGATCGTTATTGAAAATGATGGATTTGATTGCATGGTCACTCAAATCGCCGGAACTATAACGCGCAGAATCGTCCCTTATGTCGCAGAAGGTGATTTCGTGCAGCGGGGCGGGCGTGTTGGCATGATCCGATTTGGTTCAAGGGTGGACATGACCCTGCCGCCAGGGTTTGAGCCTGCTATACGTAAAGGGGATAAAGTGCGCGCTGGTGAGACCGTAATCGCCATAAAAACGTCAGGAACGAGTAGCGATGAATGAACGTATCCGCAATGGA
>JAUVEF010000013.1 GCA_030594905.1 Methanosarcinales archaeon | reverse complement strand
GATCGCCGTTCACATCTCGGCTCATATTTCCAAGTGTAACTACCGCCTCGCAACGAGTCTTTCTTGTCCTGGTGCCCTGATTGAGCAACTCTATGAGTTCAACAGCGTCTGCCACGATTCCACACCCACTTACATACACTTGTGTGTTACAGATATTTAAGCTATTGGCGAGAACACGCTGGCAACTTTGCAACTCAGGAATGTTTCTCTTGCCTGAGTGTTCTATAGACCCGGCAACCAATGGTGCGCGGGGTTGGCAGAGTCCTTCGCATTGGAATGAGTTTTTGATATATTTATCCATCTAAAATAATAAAGTAGGCAGTATGTAAAACAAGATGCTAACACTCGCGAATTGCCAAAGAGCTGTAAAAAATTGGAATTTCCTTTTTATCACCTGACTCCGCAAAACTAATAATACGCCTGTGACAAACTGTGGTTAGGTTATAGTACTGGATTGCGAGGGGCAGAGGAACTGAAGTTAGGGAGGATACAAGGAGATGAGGAGGTATAACTTATGATCATAAAATTGTTACCAGTCCTGTGTATGCTAATAGCCATGGTATCGCCGGTGTGCGCTATTGGTTTTGACATGCCGGAAACTACCGTGGCAGAGGTGATGGCAGATCCTGCGTATTATGATGCTACGTTCACGCGTGGGACAATCGGGCTTACTGGCACGCTGATAAACATCTCGTATAACCCGCGCATCAGTGACGGAGAGTCCAGTATCGCAATTGACATGAAACAGTCGACGATTTTTGAGGGATTTGAGGAAGGAGACACCGTGAAGGTGATTGGCGCCTTTTATTACCGGCGGACCGATGAGGATACTTTTATTCCGGAAGGTATCATCCACTGGCCCCTGATCGATGTCGGAACAGTCTCGATATCCGAAATGTCGAGCAACCCGGCACAGTACAACGGCAAGAAAGTAACGATCATAGGCAACCTGTCCAGTGTTAGGGAATCTGGCATGGGGCACCGGCTCGATGTGGCGAGTGATGGGGCGTATATCAAGGTGCTCTACTATGGTGGTACTGCACTTGAGCCGGGAGTTCATGTCAAGGCGTGTGGCATATTCAACGCAGGTATATTGTATGCAGACACTTTCGGAAAGAAGACGGCGCTGCCTTTCGGTATTCCCGGATTCTCAGGGCTTGTGGCGATCTGTGTGCTCAGCCTCGTGTCATTTGTGTTACGGGGGCCCGGGCGAGGCAACAGGAAACAGTAGCAAGAATGTGTGGCGGCGGTTCGTAATACCCGATTTTTTCACAAAAAATCGAGTAAAAACTGCCCTCCGGGTGGGGCGGATGGTATACTTTTTCGTAAATGAGTAAGAAATGCCCCCCCCCTGGGTGGAAGCCAGTTTTGATCAAACTTTTGTGAAAAGTTTGTTGAACAGGTTGCGAGTAAAAACTGGCATCTGACCCCGGAGGGCAGTTTTTGATCAAACTTTTGTGAAAAGTTTGTTGAACAGGTTGCGAGTAAAAACTGGCATCTGACCCCGGAGGGCAGTTTTTGATCAAACTTTTGTGAAAAGTTTGTTGAACGGGTTGCGAGTAAGAAATGCCCACCGGGTGAGGCTGGGATAATACTTTTTTGTGAATTGGGGGCTGTCACGCAATCGGGTGTTGCCGTGGTTTTGAAGGCGTTGTCGGTTTGAATCTGGTGCTGACTGCTTTGGTTCGGAGTATCGGGAAAACCGGAGTTTCGAGCTGACCCCTCACCATGTGACCATCCCTGTGAATGCAAATAGTGTGTAGAGTGACTGATTGGTATGGTGTATATGCTATGGAAAAAAAAATAAAAGAAGAAGCGCAAAGTTCTTTTTTGCGCTTCAGGGGCGTTTTTAACAGCTTTTAGTACATTCCTTCCATGCCGCCCATGCCGTCCATGCCTGGTGGCATACCGCCGCCGCCGCCTGGTGGCATTGGGTCTCCACGGGATGCGATTACATCATCGATCCTGAGAATCATGACTGCCGCTTCCGCAGCAGCGCTGATTGCCTGTGTCTTGACCCGGAGTGGCTCCACGATTCCGCGTTCCCACATATCAACGACGTCGCCGGTGTACACATCAAGTCCGGAATGTATCTTACCGTCCTTGTGCTGGCTCGTCATCTCGACCAGTTTGTCTATTGGATCGAGTCCCGCGTTCTCTGCAAGAGTTCTTGGAATAATCTCGAGCGAGTCTGCAAATGCGTTAACTGCCAACTGCTCCCTTCCGGTCAGGCTGTTTGCATATTCGTGCAGCCTCAGTGAGAGTTCGACCTCTGGCGATCCGCCGCCAGACACGAGTTTTCCGTCCTCGATCGTAACGCCCACAACGCGCAGGGCATCCTCAAGCGCACGCTCAAGTCCGTCAACCACATGCTCGGTCCCGCCGCGCAGCATCAGTGATACTGCTGTCGGGTTCTCGCATCCAGTGACAAAGATCATGCTTCCGCCACCGATCTTCTTCTCTTCAACGGTGTTTGCGTGACCGATGTCACTATCCTCGATCTCATCCAGGTTTGTGATAATGCCTGCACCGGTTGCTCGGGACAGTTTATCGATGTCACTCTTCTTGACCCTGCGAATCACCATAACTCCGGCTTTCGCAAAGAAGTGCTGCGCCATGTCGTCGATGCCTTTCTGGCAGAAGACGACGTTTGCACCGCTGTCGGTCATTTTAGTGACCATGGTCCTGAGCATCTTCTCTTCCTGATCAAGGAACAGCTGAAGCTGGTCTGGTGATGTGATCGAGATCTCGGCGTCAACTTCGGTGTCTTTCAGTTCGATTGCGGTGCTGAGCAGAGCGATCTTCGCATCGCTGACCTTCTTTGGCATGTTTGGATGCACTCGTTCCTTGTCGATGATCATGCCGCTGATCAGTTCGGAATCCTCAACAGACCCCCCGACCTTCTTCTCGACCTTGATATTCTCGATATCGACAACCATCTTGCCATCAATCTCCTCTGCAATCGATGTAACCGAATCGACGCAGAGTCTGGCAAGGTGTTCTTTTGTTCCTTCGATCCCCTTTCCAGTCATCGCAGTGGCTGCGATATTTATGAGAGCTTTATCGTCGCTGCTCCCTACATCGGTTGCGAGTGATTCGAGTATCTCGGAAGCTTTCTTGGATGCAAGCCTGTACCCTGCTGCAATAATTGTCGGGTGCACATCCTTGTCAAGCAAGTCTTCGGACATCTTCAACAGTTCGCCGGTCAGAACCGCGGCTGTCGTTGTGCCGTCTCCGACCTCATCGTCCTGTGTCTTCGAAACTTCGACCACCATCTTTGCTGCCGGGTGCTCAATATCCATCTCCTTTAAGATCGTGACGCCGTCGTTGGTGATGACGATGTCGCCAAGCGAATCGACCATCATTTTGTCCATCCCCTTTGGTCCAAGTGTGGTGCGTACTGCAGCGGCTACAGCTTTCGCAGCCATGATGTTTGAGTTCTGCGCGTCCCTTCCGCGTGTTCTCTCGCTTCCTTCGCGCAAAATAAATATCGGCTGTCCTCCAAGTTGTCCTGCCATTTTTTGTTATACCTCTTTATGTTGTACTGCGACCATGGTACCACTACAACCATATCTCGATGTTGCAATGCCACGATATCAACAGTCGACAAAAATCAATGATAGTACTTCTATAAAAGATTTTCGGATGCGGGGGGTTGCCACATTATATGGTGTTTGGGTCGCATCCTCGTCGTTGGTGTGGTCGGATAAATCCAAATATAACATGAAATCTATGAAACTATTATCGGAACGGCTAATCGCTACAACGCCCTCACAAGCTGTCCAGATCCCTTTTCAACACCGCGACCCACCACCACCTCGCCATATCGACCAGATCCTTGCCAAACTGACCTGATACCCGGTACACACCCTTTTTATTGGTGATCATCCCTGCGCCGAGCAGTTTGTTCCGCATGGCATAGAACGATGATATGCTGATATCAAATTCGTCCAGTAGTTGTCGCCATTCCTCTGTTCGCATTGGATTTCCAGACGCTTCACGCTCAAGAATCCGCATAACAAATCTCTGACCGCGTATCGCACTGCTCTCGTTCTGGAACAGCCTCCGCATCAGCTCATAGAACGGGTCGCGAGATGCCGTGATCCGTGTGTTTGCGTCTGAGCGGACGATCAGGCTGGTTGAGGTGCGTGGAGCATCTTTTACCAGTGTCATGCCGCAGTCGGGCGATTTTCCGGTTGGTTCAGGTTTAGTACCGATTTTACAAGATCCACGTACTCATCGCGCAGCGTATAGACAATCGGCGTCTTATATGACTGTTTATGCGCATGGAGAATTCCAAGTTTGGAATGGATATATCCAACCATCGAAGCGACTTTTTTATGGGTAACTTTGAATCTCTTTGAGAGTAGGTCACAAAGAGAGTCCACAGTCACTTGTCTAACTTTAAGTATAGTCGCCATGACGGTATACCTGATTCCGTCGGGATCCAACTCGATATATCGCTCCAACCTTCTTTTGATTTTTGATCGAAATGAACTCATACACACCACCACATGGTTACATTAATCTACAACTTATGGTATATATATATATGTTTTCTTTAGGGGCTTGTCTCACAGTTGGGCAAATCGCGCCACATGATCCAGTTCTTCCTCAATCCTAATTAACTGGTTGTACTTGGTAGTGCGTTCTGACCTGGCAGGCGCGCCTGTCTTCAGGAGATCAGCTCCGACTGCAACCGCAACATCAGCGATCATAGAATCGCATGTCTCAGCAGACCTGTGGCTCACCACAACCTTATATCCGTTTCTGTGCGCCAGAGCTGCTGCATCGAACGATTCAGACACGGTCCCTATCTGGTTTAACTTGAGCAGCAGCGCGTTTGCCGCGCCCATATTAATTCCACGTTGCAACCGCTCGATGTTAGTCACAAACAGATCGTCTCCGATGATGATCACGTCTGTTGACGATGTCAATGTGGCGAAATCGTCAAAGGATTCCTCATGGAAAGGATCCTCGACAAGGAGGATTGGATACGTCTTTATGAGGTCAAGATAGTAATCCACCATCTCTCCGCTGTCGAGTTCTGTGCCGTCGATGTGGTATTTCCCACCCTTAAAGAACTCTGATGCAGCGGCATCGACTCCGAGTGTAACCTCTGATGTGGTGTAGCCAGCCTCCTCAATAGCAGAGACGACCGCATCAAGCGCCTGATTCGTATGATCCATCGGCGGCGCGTATCCGCCCTCGTCACCAACATTGCCAGCAACAGCTCCGTACTTCACGGTCAGGATCTTCTTTAACTCGTGGTAAACCTCCGCACCGATCCGTATTGCCTCTGTGCACGATGACGCGCCCCTTGGTTGGACCATGAACTCTTGGATCGCAAGATCGTTTCCTGCGTGTTCGCCTCCATTCAGTACGTTCATGGTCGGGCACGGCAGCGTGTGCGCATTGGTGCCGCCAAGATACATGTAAAGCGGCAGTCCTGCCGAATCAGCAGCAGCCTTTGCAGCCGCCATCGAAACACCAAGTATGGCATTCGCGCCAAGTTTTGCTTTGTTTGGTGTACCATCGAGATCTATCATTGCCTGATCTATGTGGCGCTGGTCCCGTACATCCATACCAATGATCTCGGTCCGGAGTGCAGTATTTACGTTTTGTACCGCTTTTAAAACACCCTTTCCGTGATATCTCGTGTTGTCTCCATCCCTGAGTTCAAGCGCCTCGTTTGTGCCTGTCGATGCACCGGACGGTACACCAGCGCGCCCAAAACCGCTTGGAGTCTCTAGATCAACCTCAACAGTCGGATTCCCTCTGGAATCCAGTATCTCTCTCGCATGTATGTGTTCGATTGTATAAGGCAAGGTACCACCATTTCCACAATTGTATCTTAAATATTACGGATTACTGATACTTAATAGTGTTGGATCATGGCACCACTACACACCCGGAACCGATAGTCCGTGCCAGATGCCTGGAAGTATCCGTGTGTAACGGGTGTCCCCAAATTCACCTTTCCACTGTGCGGGAGACTTAATGTCAGAAAAGCGAAAGGTAAAGATAAACAATCATAAGTAACTCACCCGTACCATTATTGATAATAGGAGTAACACCATGAAAACAGTAGTACTTGCATATTCTGGCGGACTGGACACATCGGTCTGCATTCCGATCCTTAAAGAGCAATACGATTATGATCGCGTGATCACAGTCGTTGCTGACGTGGGGCAACCCGCATCTGAGATCGATGACGCAACAAAGCGCGCAAAAACCCTCGCTGACGAGCATTACACCCTCGATCTGAAGGATGAATTCGTAGACGATTACCTATTCCCCTCAATCAAAGCAAACGGGCTTTACGAGGGTTATGTGCTTGGAACGGCACTTGCCCGCCCGCTAATCGCAAAGAAGATCGCTGAAATTGCTGAATCAGAGAAGGCGGATGCCCTGGCGCATGGCTGTACCGGCAAAGGTAACGATCAGCTTCGTTTCGAGGTGGTGTTCAGGGCGACCGATTTCGAGGTTGTTGCGCCTATGCGCGACATGAATCTGACACGGGAATGGGAGATCGATTATGCGAAAGATCACGGGATACCTGTGACGGTCAGCAGGGAGAAGATCTGGAGTGTGGATGAAAACCTGTGGAGTCGGAGCATCGAGGGCGGCAAGCTGGAGGATCCGTACTTCATTCCACCCGAAGAGATCTATGAGTGGACCGCGTCGCCGGAAATGGCGCCAGATCCGGAAATCATAGAATTGGCATTTGAAAGCGGCGTTCCTGTAGCATTGAACGGGACTTCGATGGACGGCGTCTCGCTGATCGCAAAGCTCAACAAAACCGGGGGCGTGCATGGAATCGGACGGTCAGATAACATCGAGGACCGTGTGCTCGGGCTAAAAGCACGGGAGATCTATGAGCATCCTGCTGCGACGATCCTCCTTTCCGCGCACCGCGATCTTGAGTCACTCATCCTCACAAGGGATGAACTCAGGTTCAAGGCGACGGTGGATGCTACGTGGGCTGAGCTTGCGTACATGGGTCTTGTGGACGATCCGCTGTATGCCGATCTCTCTGCATTCATCGACGAAACCCAGAAACGAGTCACAGGAGACGTAAAAGTGCGATTGTACAAAGGTTCTGCGACTGTGGTTGCAAGGAGATCCGATTTTGCACTCTATTCGGAAGAACTTGTATCATTCGGCGAATCATCGATTGACCAGAAGGATTCAGAAGGATTTTCGAAATATCATGGATTTCAGGCGCGTCTGGTGCAAAAAATGATGAAATAAGTATGGGTATAAATATTAATAAGTCGGTTATTGAATATTTAGCCAGAGTCGTAAGCCTCATCATCGTATACTGTGCAGTCTTCCTATTTTTGATGTTTAAAGAGGGTCAGCACATACCAGAGCAGATGGCAAACGTAAACCTGGTGACTGCAGTTTACTGGGTCATTGCGACCATGACAACCGTCGGATACGGGGATGTTTATTTTGTGGGGGCAGCCGGGATGTTATTTTCAGTTGCGGTCGCCATTTCAGGGGTTGTTCTCCTGTTCGCAATGCTTTTCCCGCTGGTCATCACCCCATGGATTGAGTCGCGGGTGAAATCCTCGCTGCCAGTGAGCGTGTCGCAAGCGTTATCATGCCACTTGATCATCTGTGGATACAGTCTGATTGTCGAGAGCTTGATCGAGGAACTGGGGCACCAGCAGATTCCTTTTGTGGTGGTGGAGGATGACCGCAGCGTTGTTAGCGACTTGATAGAACGCGGAATTCTTTGCATTCACGGAGCTCCGTGCGACAAAAACACTCTCAATGGGGCGAATATAACAAAAGCGAGGATTTTGATAGCCAATAAAAGCGACGAGATCAACGCAGATATTGTGTTGACCGCTAGAGATATGTGCGAAGTAAAAACGATCGCCATTCTCGAAGATTTGTCAAAGAAAAAGTATCTGGAGTACGCAGGTGCAGACAGCGTGATCGCCCTGAAATCAATGCTCGGTTCGTTCATGGGCAGGAAGGCAGCCGACCCGACAGTCAGCCACCTGGTCGGCGCGACCAAGTTCCTGGAAGACATCGAGATAATCGAATTTCCGATCTATCCGGAGAGTGAACTGATTGGAAAGAGCTTGAAAGAGTCAGCGATACGGAAACGGACCGGATGTAACATCATAGGGATGTGGGCAATCGGTGAACTCTCGCTCAATCCGAAATCGACCGATATAATCAGATCCAATTCGATTCTGCTGGCGGTTGGAACCAATGAACACCTGATAGCGCTGAAGAAGTTGACCAGATAAAGAGGGTGGCAAGATGGAAACAAAACACGGACATACGGTGGTTGTTGGGTATGGAGACGTTGGCAGGAGCATTGTCCTTGAACTTGTGGATGCCAAAGTTGAATTTACTGTAGTGGATACAAACGAAGACGCCCTGTTGGGGCAGGGCTTTGGCTACGTGGTTGGGGACGGCGCAAGCGAAGAGGTTCTCAGGAGGGCGGGGATTGCGTCTGCATCCACAGTCATAATAGCGCTGAACACCGATACCGACACGATTTTTGCAACGCTCGTTGCAAGGACGCTTGCTCCGGACGCGATCATTATAGTGAGGGCGAACGCGCCGATATGCGGCAAAATCTATAGAGCCGGTGCCGATTATGTTGCATCGCTCTCAATCGTGGTGGGGCAGATGATTGCAAAACTGGCGATCTCCAAACAGAAAGAAGATGTGGTGATGCTCTACGAGGGCATAGCAATCGAGAAATACCATGTTAAGAAAGGCTCCCCGTTTGCCGGAAAGACCCTCGAAGAACTGGATCTGAGATCAAAGGTTGGTTGTACGGTTATAGCGATAGAAAAAGACGAAAAGACAATCATTGATCTGCACGGGAATACAGTTATAGAAGCTGATTCGATACTTGCTATTGTCGGGGACCGGGATCAGATACGGAAATTCGAAGAGTATGAATATATGCGCCCGGAAAGCCCGGAAAGGAGTATGATCGAGAAGATTAGAGAGTTATTCAGGTGAAATAATGGATTACAAAACCCTTGCAATGACTATAGCGCTTCTCGCTGTGGCCATCACGGCGGTTGCATTCTATTATGATATTCTTTAACAAAGCACATACTCAAAGAACTGAAATCATTGAATCTGCTCGTTTTTGCGCTTTTTTTCATGGTATATGCACTATGACGTCCAGTCACTCTACGCACCATTTCATTTACGAAAAAGTATATCGTTAGCCATGCTGGTTTAGGATGCGGGCGAGATATCATATCAGGACGCACCATTTCATTTACGAAAAAGTATATCGTTGGCCCCACCCGAAGGGCAGTTTTTACTCGATTTTTTGTGAAAAAATCGTTTTTCATGATTCTGCGGAGGATCGCATCACTTTGTTCGTTTGAGATGGGTGAGATTGTGATTGTCGTTTCGGTCTTCTACTTGATCATAGCGACACTTGTGCTGCTTGGTTTCAGACGGATATACAGCAACGTCAAGGGAGCGCGTTGATGCTTCGCCTTCGCGTCCCCTGACAATAGCAGTGACAATTAACACTAATGGGTGCCATACGCAGGAATCGGTACGTTAAGATCGGGGATTGGGATATTTACCTTCTTTGAGAAACGCTTGATCGTATCGAGCAAGCTATCCTTCCCGGTTCCTACCAGGCTGATCTCCAGCACCTCGCTGATCTTTGAGACCGGCACGATCTTCACCATATCGCGGTACTCATCCTCAATCAGGACATCGCCCTCATTCGCTTTTGGTATGATTATGGTCTTGATGCCTGCCTGCGCCGCAGCCTCGATCTTGTATGTAACGCCTCCGACAGGGAGCACATCCCCTCTCACCGATAGCGAGCCAGTCATAGCGACCGACTGATCGATAGGAATCTCCTCAAACGCGGATATGACTGCTGTCGCAATGGATATCGATGCGCTGTCACCTTCCACACCCTCGTAAGTGCCGATGAACTGGACATGGATATCTGTATTTGAGGTATCCTTGCCCGTAACCTTCTTAATAAGGGCTGAAACATTCTGAACGGCTTCTTTTGCGATATCTTTAAGCATCCCAGTTGCAATCAGCTTTCCCTCATTTTTGGATAGCGCAGGAGTTACTTCTGCTATGATTGGCAGAACAATTCCTGAATCTCCACCCATCACGGCGAGACCGTTTACCCGTCCGATCTCAGCGCCCTTCTTGTGGTACATCTTGTAGTCCATGCGCCGCTCAAGGTGCTGGTCTGCGAGTTGTTGCTCAACTGATCTGGACATCCGCTTCGCTGCGAGTACATGAGTTGAAGTCACTACCAATGCGCCTTCGGCATGTGCGATATCGCCCGAAACCCTGACAAGACCTCCGAGATCACGCAGTTTCAGTGTGAGGTGTCCTTTTCTCCCAGCCCGCCTTCTTGCCTCGCGCAAAACCTCACGAACGGCACCCTTGTCGAAATGAGGAATCTTTCCGTCCTTATCGACCTCTTGGGCAATAAACCGGACGAGTTTCTGGCGGTTTTCCGGGGTATCGTCCATTGTATCGTGCATATAGATCTCATATCCATAGCCCTTGATTCTTGACCTGAGCGCGGGATGCATACCCTCTACGGCATCCAGATTCCCAGCGGCGACCATGATAAAGCCGCACGGGACTGGCTGCGTCTTGACAAGAGCGCCTGAACTGCGCTCCGACTGTCCTGTGATCGCGTATTCCTTCTCTTGCAGCGCTGTGAGCAGGCTCTGCTGGGACTCAGGGCGCAGGATATTGATTTCATCAATGAAGAGTACTCCTTTGTGCGCCTTATGAATGTCGCCAGCTTCAACTCGATCATGGGATGGTGTTTCAAGTCCGCCTGACTGGAATGGGTCGTGCCGCACATCGCCGAGCAGCGCACCTGCATGTGCACCTGTCGCATCCACAAAATGCGCTGAATCGCGATCCCTGTTGTTTACGAGCAGCTTTGGAACAACTCCTTTCTCACCCTGCACAAACTGCCTGCCGATAACCATGATCAGTAAAACCGCAAGAATTCCCCATAACAGGGCCATTCCGCCAAGGGACGCTGCGTAAATGAGTATTACGAATCCAATTACCAGTAAAATCGTGTTTCTTATCTGGGACTTTCGCTGGGCTTCCAATTTGTGGGCATTAACGATCTGTATACCTTTGCCAGCTTTAATTTCACGTATTTTTGGATTATTTCCATCTTCCGGGTTGTGATAAACAAGAATATCCTTTAACTCTTCTTTTGGTAGCAATTCAGCCATTGCCTGAGCTAACATTGATTTCCCTGTACCCGGTGTCCCGATCAACAGCACATGCCTTCGTTGTTGTGCTGCTTTCTTGATGATTGCGCTGGCACTTTCCTGCCCTATCACCCGATCGATGAGCAGTTGTGGCACCTCGAGATCTCTTGTCGATTCGATATCAATCCCGCCAAGTAGATCACCATCTGCCAGCCCTTCACCCTTGATCTCTGGCGGATTATCGTTCATCTCATCAGTCATAGCATACATCACTTTGTCAGTTCTCATATAAAGTGTTCGCTCTGGTTGGAGTTGCCGACAGCTGCCGACCTCCCGGGTCTTATTTTGGAAACGGCTTTCCGTGGCAAGCGATATATACCATGGTGTTTCAGATGGTAGATATCCCTTCTTCGAGGGCTGATGTGATTGGTGATCATCGGAGCAAATGAAGGGGTACAAAACCGCACCACATAGGTCCTTGCAGGAGTTACTGGTACGCCTATCAATGACTGTATAGCCAACCCAGGTGTGGAACATGGCGCTATGCCCGGCACGAGGGTACTGCGATGACAACGGAAATATCCAGTGGATGACCTCGCGGAGTTAGTGCGTCCGGGCTACAGCCACCAAAACAAACGACCATGTCGCCACGTCGATAGGTCAATAGGTCACCATGCCTTACGAGAACGCCATAAAAAGCACAGGCAAAGACACAATAATCGATCTTGATGTCACGCCAGGATCAAAGAGCACAGAAGTTCCGAGTGGATATGATGAATGGCGAAACCGGATCCGTGCAAGGTTGGCTGCAAAAGCTGTAGGTGGCAAGGCAAATAAACAATTGATCGATGAGATATCCGGGATATTTGGGATAAATCAATCGTTGGTCCGGTTAAGTGGAGAAACCAGCACAAAGAAATCAGTTAAACTGGTTGGCATCACCAGGGAGGACGCGATTTACGCCCTGCGCCCATTTTTGGGGGATGATACGGCTGATGACTGCACGAAGTAAGGAGGATGCGCTCAGATGCGAGATGATTGAGCGTGTACTTTGGGATATTCGGGAACAATCAGGTGGTGGCGCGGTGATCGTGGTGGAAGGGAAGCATGATGTGATATCACTGCGTAATTTCGGGATATGCGGCAAGATCGTGCCTCTGGGCGGGCAGCCACTGCTGAATTTCGCGGATACTCTTGCGTGTGGCAGTGATTCTGTGATCGTGCTGACCGACTGGGATCGTCGGGGTAACGAACTTGCGCAACGGATCGCCCTGTATCTACAGCCTCACAATGTGACTGTCGATACCAGCTTGCGCGACCGCCTGAAAAAACTGGTGCAAAAGGATATAAAAGACGTGCAGGGGCTTGGGCGGTATCTCACAGGATTGCAACAGAGCACCGCAAAAACGATTTTTTCACAAAAAATCGAGTAAAAACTGCCCTCCAGGGTCAGAAGACAGTTTTTGATCAAACTTTTGTGAAAAGTTTGGTGATATACTTTGGCTATCCGATATATAGAGTGACCGTCCCGTCGAGCCATATCAGATTAGCATCCATTCAAGTACCCTTGCATCGGTTTTGCAGAGTTTTCGGTCAGTTGAAAAATATAATGAACGTAACTACTCAGGTATTTTGATTGGTCGCCCGATTGCGATTCTGTGCTTTCTGGCAAGAAAAATAACCGCTGGTGGGCGCGGAGGTTCGAGAGAGTAGTTAACCGTTTATTTCCCCCGCGTCCCTCCGCGCACTCTGCGGTCAAG
>JAUVEF010000139.1 GCA_030594905.1 Methanosarcinales archaeon | reverse complement strand
GCAAGATCAACTATCGCGGCGTGGGCTGGCACCGGTTCAAGGTTCACCCGCTTCTGAAACTCAGTCTGTGACTGCCAGGTCCCTGCATTGATCACAGTGACGCCCTTGTACCGGTCAACTCCGATGGTGTGCACATGCCCGCAGTGCAGGATGTGTGGTATCCGGTCGATCACGAAATGATCCGTTATTTCGGGAGCGATGGACACTCTGCCGCCGTACGTTGGCGCGATGTGCCTGCGCCGGAGCATCTCGACCATGACCTCTGCCGGGCGCTGGTAACTCATGTTCGGTATGGTTGCGATCAAGTCGTCCATCGATCGCCCGTGATAGATCAGTATGCGCACGCCTTCGATCTCTATGAGTGCTGGATTGCCTGTGAAAACCGTATCGTCCCGAAACATCGATCTGATATTCTCTGGAAGCGCGGGTTGTGGTTCTGCCAGCCGCACCGCGTCGTGGTTGCCGGGCGCGATAATGATCCGCACATTCCTTGGAACCGCCCTTAAATATTTTGCAGCGCATCTATACTGGTCATACACATCAGCGATCTCCAGCTCTTCTTCCTGCCCCGGATACACGCCGACACCGTCCACGAGGTCGCCGGCGATGATCAGGTATCGCACCTGCCCTGCATCAGCCCCATTTCCCCTGCCAGCCGCACCTCCATCGATGCCTATGTCGCCGTCTCCGAGCCAGTCGATAAATTCGCAGAACTCATCCTCAAGAAACGTGTTGCTTCCGATGTGAACGTCTGAGATCAGGACTGCGTGACCATGACCGTTTCCGTGACCGCCTCCTGCACCAGCCCCATTCCCCCGGCCATTTCCATTTCCAGCCACACTGCCCGGGAGTCGTTGGTTGTGCTGGTTCGGGATATCGGGCATCACGAGGTCACTTACGATCATCAGCTTGCCATCCCCGATGAGCGAGCCTGTCACCCCGATCACCTCGTCGCAGATGATGCCACTTGCAAGCTCCCACAGATCGCGGTCAGCCGGGCGGATAAGCACAGAGAACATGCCTGTCGGATCCTCAAGCTTGATCAACTTGTTGCCGTTTACCGTGGTTCTGATCTCATGAACCATGCCGATAATCGAGATGTTGCCATAATCCCTGAGTCTTTCCGATCGCAACGATTCGATCGGGCGCGCAGTGACCCTGGTGCGGATGATATTGCTTAACCGCGTGTACCGGTCACGGAAGTACCGCACAAACTCACTATATTCGCCGACACAGGTCGACTCGTTGCTGATATCACATAATATGTTCACTCCCGGAAGTTCAGGTGCAACAGGTGGTTGGATATGGGGCGTTTTCACAGGCGGCTTCGCGGGAAGCTCCCTCCCGCTATTGGATACCACCCTTGTGCTAACAGCACCATCCCCATTACTACCATTACCATAATCGAGCATGATGTGCTGCTTGTCCACCACAAGCACCGAGTCGTCAAGTGATTGCAGCACCTGTTCCACAACGTTATCCGGCGACGGGCACGAATCAATCAGCGCGACCGCACCCGGACTGATCTGATATCCTGCGTTCGCAAATTCCTCCACAATCAGTGATTCATGCATTGGTATGTACTTAGGATTGCGAGAGATAAACCTTTATCGCAACAACTCAAGGGCAGGCGTTGTTGGGTGTTATATCAAAAATACACCAGCAAAAACCTCCACAAATCCTAATCAGTCGAAGAACATCATATAAATACCAATCCGGAATATATAATATCCGTACACCGACTCAAAATCTAATTACTTATTGCGCACTGGAAAATTAGGGTTGTTATGGAATATATGTCCTGTAATTACTGTGTTGTCAGATCTTACGGGGTTCTGTCCACAATTGGCGTGTGGTCTGGCGGGCTGCCCCACAGAAGTGCCCTGATTGCGGAGACGTCCACACACTTCTCAACGATCTCTGCAAACTCCCTGATCCCTTCTTCCTTCGTTGCAACACCAAACGAGATCCCTTCCAGCGATATCCCTCTTTTGTTGTAGGTATATCTGAAGATCGCCTCTCTTATATTCTCATTCTCGAACAGACCGTGCAGGTACGTGCCAAAGATAAGCCCTGAACCATCTATGCAGCCATCATCCCCAAAAACGGGGCAGGGTGATGCGGTCTCGCCGGTATGGATCTCGTAACCAGCGACGGTCTCGCCGCGGATCGTTTCGAGAATCGGTCCGCCGGCAGTAACCTGCTTTGTGACTTGCCGTGTCTGTTTCTCGTATCTCTCAAATGTCGTTGTCACATCAAGAAGCCCCATACCCGCAATCTCGGTCTCGCAGTCCTCAAACCCGCAATCAGTGATCGTACGCCCGAGCATCTGGTACCCGCCGCATATCCCGATGACTGGAGTTCCCCTGCCAGCCGCATCGATGATCTGCTTACCCATCCCGTGCGCCTGCATCTCCCGAAGGTCGGCAGTCGTGTTCTTTGTCCCGGGGACGATGATCAGGTCAGGATCGCCGAGATTTGAATCGAGTGGGATATATCTGACGTTTGCGAATGCTTCGAGAGGCTCAAAATCCGTGAAATTCGATATGCGTGGTAGACGTATGACCACGATGTCGATTGGGTGGTGATGATGGTACTGATCGCGATTGTGGTCATGATCATGATGCTGTGCCATCTTGTCTGGAATAGATACCGAATCTTCCGATGGGATCGCAATATCCGCATAAGGCAGGACCCCGAAGACCGGTAGTCCGGTGATCTCCTCGATCTCAGAAATCCCCGGCGCAAGAATACTGTAATCACCGCGAAACTTGTTGATGACAAATCCTTTGACAAGCTCCCGGATATCCTCCGGAAGCAGGGCAAGTGTCCCATATAGACTTGCGAATACGCCGCCCCGCTCGATATCCCCGACCAGAATGATCGGTGGTCTCACTGATCTGGCGGTTCCGATGTTCACAATGTCGCGATCGTACAGGTTGATCTCGGCTGCGCCCCCCGCGCCCTCTATAACGATGAGATCGTACGTCGCTCCGAGCCGTTCGATCGCATCGTCCACGACACCTGATATCTCATCAATTGATTCATAGTAATCGCCTGCTCTCCGGTCATACGCCGGTTTGCCAAGGATGACCACCTGCGACATGCGATCGCCCTTTGGTTTAAGCAGAACCGGGTTCATATCCACAGTCGGCTCGATTCCAGCCGCCCATGCCTGTATCGCCTGCGCAATCCCAATCTCGCCGCCGGCATCTGTGATCCACGAGTTTAGACTCATGTTTTGAGCCTTGAACGGCGCAACCGCCACGTCTTTTGAGAAGATGTGGCACAGGGCGGCAACAAGCACGCTTTTCCCCACATGGGATGCGGTTCCAAGGATCATTAGGTGTTTTGCCATCGGGTTAACAAATTGTGTACAGATGATTTATCACTATGGGCGAGAGTGATGCCCCGGGTTTTCAGGCAACCAAGTAGTCGCGCATAATTAAACTGAACAAAATCAACTCTTTCGCGGACAAATCTCGTAATTCCATTCGCCATGAAAATTATCTCTTTCGATATTCACGTCTGCTATTTCTTTATCCGAGACTTTGATTCCCGTCTGATATTCATTTTCATCCAACTCCGCCCTTATCTCCAATCCTTTTCCGGTTGTAGTGCTTCCTATTAAGTTTACCATAACCCCCGGACTTGCCAATGGTCCCCCCCCGCCAGTTTTGCGTGATGTGACAGAACATCCTATGCAACTCCTTCATAGCACCAGTAATCGTGGTTCGTGACATCCCGGTAGCAGTTACCACCATTGATGTGCCGCCACGTCCAATTGTTTTTGCTTCTCCCGCAACATATACTATGTTTACCATAATAATATTATAGCCATAGAACATATCCCTTCGTTTCTGCCGCTGTAACCAAACCCCATTAAACCCGTTTCGCAATCTCTACAGACCTTAAAGTGTAGGAATTATCAGAAGTGTTGATATGGGTCGTGGTTTGCAGGATGCTGCCTAAATATCAGCGGTATCAGACATCATCGCCTCGTAAAATACCTTTTACCCTCGTGCACCATCTCCACAACCTCCCCTCGTACCTCCAGTTCCCGCAGATACTTTGCAGCCTCATTCCGGTGCACCTGAAGCGCATCCGATATCTCATCTATCGTGAGTGGTCTTCGCTGCAGGAGCGGCAGGATATCCGCACGAACCCAGATTCTTGCGTCAGCGATGATCTCGACATCT
>JAUVEF010000124.1 GCA_030594905.1 Methanosarcinales archaeon | reverse complement strand
AAAAAAACAATGCAGCCCCGGTATAGGGGGGCTGCAACCCCACTCGAATGGTGTTTACAAACCACACGAAACGGATGTTGGAGGATAATATAGGTGGTAATAATTATTATGAGGTTACATCCATATATAGGTGTGTGTGATTGGGGTGTCACCATCTTCTCACTATGATTATGATTATGTAACTGCCAGACATTACGTCTGAACCACTGGTTATTAACATGTTATACGAAATCACGAGTAGACACTACAATAGCTGTTTTTGCTAAAAACGATTTTACCTAAATCTACATGGCTCATGCAATGTGCAGAAACGAGGTCACAGAAGCATGGCTGACGAGAACGCCGGGCAAAACCCCGTCCGCCAACCAGTTCCCTCACCGCTCATCTCTGCACAAGCCTCCGGACCCACTCAGGAACCCATACGCCCGGCTTGTCCAGTCCCGCCACCTGATGATCAACCCGGTCCAATTGCGGGATATACGGCTTCACATCCAGCACCGGCGTCCCATCGATCGCATCAAGCCCCCTTACCACAAGCCGATTTTCATCTCTTTCGATGATCTCAACTGTGGTTATGCCAATCGGGTTTGGCCGGCGTGGCGTGCGCAGGGCAAAGATCCCTGTAAGCGGAACGTCTAACATACCTCTTGGATGCGCCTTCATAACGACTTTGCAACATGCTTTATGCATGAACATGACAATCACCGCGTGAGAGAACTCATCAAGCCCGTCCAGACCTTCGGTGTACTCTTTATCCAGAACAACCTCTGATACAACGTCATCCCATCTGCGGACAGGCTCCTTCGCAGGAGATCTCACGATTCCGATACATTTTACCGTGAAATTCACAAGCGTATCTGCGATCATCCTGCCATGATCAAAAGCAAGCTTTGGTAGCGTGTTTTGATCGAAGAGTTCAGCGCAGGCGGCATCAGAGCCTGCTTGCAGCGTACCCGATCCTTCCGCAAGATAACATGCTGATACGGTGTGCCTGCGCGGGTCCCTTGCAGGATCCGAGTATATGCCAACCAGCCGGATGATCTCGATGTCAAGCCCGGTCTCCTCCTTTGCTTCACGCAGCACAGCGTCCTCAACAGTCTCCCCCACATCGACAAACCCTCCAGGGAGCGCGTAACTGCCCTTGAACGGCGGATTCTTGCGTTTGATCAGCACGATCTTCTGCTGGTGCAGGATTATAGCATCCACAGTCAGTGCGGGCGAGGACATCATGTTGAAAAGTACAGCACCGACAGCGAAAGCAGCGCCATTACGAGGAGGACCACCATCACCTTTTCTTCCTTCTGCATCATCGCCAGTCACCAATATCCATCAGAGTTTTCCCTGCCCTTCCGGTTCATCCGATCCATCTGATCTAACCGATCTGCTCGATTCGTCTGTTTCATCCAATTCCTCCAGTTGCAGCGCGATCAGTCGCCCGACCTCGTCCGCTTTACACGCATAACCGTTGACCGCAAGCAGATTGATCAGCATCTCCTTGATTGCGCCAATCGAAACCGGATCCCTGTAATCGTGGTTGACCAGTATCTTGCTGCCATCCACATCGATGTGCTTGACGACGCGCGTGGTTTCACAGAGGTGCTTAAAGTCGCCCAGAAACTCAGAACGGCTGACCTCGCCGGGTTCTCGTGCACGCCGCTCTACAAGGGTTGTGTCAAGCGGTATCCGGTTTGCAAGCAGATCCTCAAACTCGCGCCTGTGAATTGTAACCATGTTGTAGTCGGATTCTGTGTGCAGATTGATCAGAGCCTGCCAGAAATCCTGGTTTGCGCACACAGCCTCGGTCACATGGTGCAGATTCCCGAAATGCCGGAGAAGATCGTTCTGCGCCATCCCCGCGCTCCCCCTTCGTTGCAGATCCATGCGTATCGACCTTGTCCGCCGACCAACCTTCGTAATCCCGAGATGCTTCTGTCTTACAAGGAACAAACCGACCATCCCTGACAAAAACTCGTTTAAATACATGCTCTTCCCTGAAATCGTGCAGATGGCGGTTTTCGGCGCAACATCATTGTCATATTCTATAATCAGGGTCGTCTGCCAACCATAGTCTTCCCATTTCCGGTTGAGGTGATCTGCCAATTCTGACATCCGGTTGATGATGAGCGGATCGATGATGTCATCCAGCATATCCGTGCTGACCATGATGTCTTTTGTGCGCTTTAAGAACCATTCGAGCATGGGATAATCGATCATCGCGCAGAAACCGTCCTCGATCATCAATTCGCGTGGGGATTTGTACTTGTCGGCCACGCTTGCACGGCGCGCCTCTTCGAGAGATCCGTGACGTTCGGTCATCAGTTCGGCAAACTCGATAAGATCCCGTATCGTCGCGCTGAGGTTGCCGCTGTGTTCGTTTACAAGCGGTTCGAGAAAGTCCAGATGATTCTGCTCAAGCGAGATATTTCTTCTGACGACCATTGTGTGCCCCTACGCCGAGGATTATCAGTCAATAATTATCGGTCAATAATTACGTTTTGTCAATTCTGACAGATATGTCTTTCGAGGTATGGGTATATCGACGGCTCATGTGGTCTGTATATATACGCCGTGCAATGTGCAGCACGCCTCACTATGGCGGCGCGGCATGTCCCCGCCATCCAAAAAGCAAAAGGTTGGTGAAGAATAATCGGAAAGCAACGACATGACCAGAATACTCGCAACAGGAACATTCGATATCCTGCATCCCGGACATCTTTTTTATCTCTCGCAGGCTGCCGCTCTCGGCGATGAGCTTTATGTCATCGTTGCACGGGCGAGCATGATAAAACACAAGCCAAAGCCGCTACTCCCCGATGAACACCGCCTTGAGATGGTGCAAGCGCTAAAGCTCGTGGATCATGCAGTCATCGGTAGTGAGACTGACATATTCGAGCCACTATATGAAATCATGCCTGATATCATAGCGCTTGGATTTGATCAGTATTTCAACACCGAGAATCTGAAAAAGGAACTGGCAAATCGGGGGTTTGCCGCAGGCGTAGTCCGGGTTGGGGAGACGAACTCAGGCAAGCTATGTAGCACCAGGAGGATCGTTTGCCGGATTGCTGATGCGAACAGAGAGTTACGCGGGTCTGGATAGGCTGACCCGGAGTCTGGAATCGGGAGTCCAAAATTCGAAATCCGTATGATTTGGATTGTGAACTAACCCGGATTGCCGTGATCAGGAAAGTTTAATGTATCTCGCGTGTCTCTGATTTATAAATCGGGTGATGTAACAGTTACTGATAAAACGGTGATCAATTTGTGCAACGAAGGCGAAGAAAATGAGTTGTCCGGCAAATCCGAATCAACGGTGCAACTGGACAACGGAATCACGGTGTCGGTGGGCGATATCGAGATCAGCGTCCACAGCAATGAGCTAACATTCGGCGAACTCGAAGAGCGACTGCTTGGTCTGATCGACAAGATCGACAAGCGTTTCGAGAGCAAAAGCAAAAATTATCTGAACTATACTTCTTGAGGAACCACAATGGATTTAAACGAACTCAGGCACGGTACCGAACTGTTGAAGCGAGGATTTGCCGCCATGCAGAAGGGTGGTGTCATCATGGACGTGACCACCCCGGAGCAGGCGGTCATTGCAGAGAATGCGGGCGCAGTCGCGGTGATGGCGCTTCACGCAGTCCCATCCGAGATCAGGAAAAGCGGCGGCGTGGCAAGGATGGCAGACCCGCAAGTCACAAGTGCGATCATCGATTCGGTATCGATTCCGGTGATGGCGAAAGCCAGGATAGGACATGTCATGGAAGCACGAATTCTTGAGGTGCTGGGCGCTGACATGATCGATGAGTCAGAGGTGCTGACGCCGGCAGACGGGACCCACATCGACAAGACTCTATTCACGGTGCCATTTGTGTGTGGCGCCCGTGACCTTGGCGAGGCGTTGCGGCGTATCGCGGAAGGGGCTGCAATGGTCCGGACAAAAGGTGAAGCAGGCACAGGGGACGTGCGCGAGGCAGTCCGGCACATGAAACTGATCATGG
Organism: Methanosarcinales archaeon; assembly: GCA_030594905.1. Next base: position 390 of record JAUVEF010000124.1, on the reverse strand, counting down.
GCAGCATCAGGTCGCTGATGGGCAAGAACGATGAGGAACTGCGTCTGGTAGCGCGGGAAATTGAGGCACCTTTCGAACTGGTTCTGGAAACTGCACAGATGAAGCGTCTGCCTGTGGTGAACTTTGCGGCGGGAGGCGTTGCGACACCTGCTGACGCCGCGCTGATGATGTATCTTGGTGCCGACGGAGTTTTTGTCGGTTCAGGTATTTTTACGGCGGAAAATCCTGAAAGGATGGCGGATGCAATCGTTGCGGCAGTCAACAGCTACGACAAGCCCGACGTTCTTGCTGAGATCTCGGCGGGGCTTGGCGCCCAGATGAAAGGAATCGACATCAGCACGCTATCTGAAAATGATATTCTGCAGACTCGTGGATGGTGATGGTGACGCC
>JAUVEF010000134.1 GCA_030594905.1 Methanosarcinales archaeon | reverse complement strand
GGCAGGGTGGCGTCAATGCTGGTCGATCAACTGGAGATCGAGGTCGTGTATGCGCCAGATCCGTCCGACTACGATTTTACGGTGGTTGTGGACACATCGACCCAGTCGCAATTAAACGATCTGGTGCTCGGCGATTATTGTGTGATCGATCACCATACAGTCTCCCAGTTGATCGATGATGCAAGCTTCTACCTGCACCGGCTCGCCGGCTCGACTGCGGAGATCGTCGTCGATATCCTGAAATGCATGAACGCTCCGATCCGGGAGCGCACCGCGCTTGCGCTTATGACCGGCATCATCACAGATACCGGGCATTTCAAACATGCCACAACAGGTTCGTTTCGAGCGATTGCCGACCTCATAGACTTAGGCGGGGTCAGCTACAGCGAGGCTCTCGATCTGCTCGCGAGCACGCCACAGGACCTCTCGATGCGCACCACTGTACTCGAATCAGCAAACCGTGCCAATATCCTGAAGGTCGATGACTGGATCTTCGCCATCTCAGAGTCGGATTCGTTCGGGGCTGCCGTTGCCACTGCGCTTACAAACATCGGTGCGGACATCTCATTCGTGGGAACGGCGAGGGACGGGATAACGAAGGTGAGCGGACGTGCAAAGCGGGATGCGATCAGATGCGGCATCAATCTCGGGGAGATGATGCGTGACATCGGTCTCGAGTACCACGGCTCTGGCGGAGGACATGCTGGCGCCGCCGGGATGGAAGTGGTCGGAACTTCCGGAGCAGTGCTCAACCGGTGCGTCGAGGAGTCAACCAGCATTCTTAAAGGGGTGAGCCGGAATTAGTCACAGCGGTACAACTCGAACTGTTAAGAGGAATCAATAGATTTCGTGGCAGCCAAATTCGCGATATTTGTAGGCATTCGTGATTTTATGCCTCCGGCGCTGTTCACTACGCACACAGTCACGAATTTCACAAATCCGGTAATCGACAGAACTAAACCTGGATTCTTTAGACGGTGTCAGTTGCAGCCAGCCGCGAGGGCCCCAGCCGCTCGGGGGAGAGCCCTGCATCACGATGTGCCTGCATGACCGTGTCCAGCAGATTCTTGTACTCGGAAGCGAAATGCAGGTGTGACGTGCACGAGCAGTCGGTGCAGCCGAATCCCGGGACTGGTTCGCATGCAAGACCGATCCCCTTCGCGACAGAGCATTCGAGATCCCGGTCGGTTGATGATGCCACTGCGCACCGGAACGATGTGATCGGCAGCAGGTGATCGATATGCCACTTTCGGGTCATATTCCTGCCGTACAATACATTCAGGTGGCGATAGATCCGTTTGAATCCGCCAGACCCGCGGGCTGATCCAGTGTACGCATAATATCCACTCTTAAGATGCAAAATCCCAAGTCTTCCCACCTCCCGGGAGGTACTTTCGTGCAACTGTAGGATCAGCGTGTAGATCCCTTTGTCATAACTCGGATTCAAAGTCCTCTATAGTATAATTGAAGTTCGCTTTGCCGTTTATAGTGAACATCTCCTTTGTCAGAAGCCAGTATATCATTGCAAGCGATTTTCTTCCCTTGTTATTGGTCGGGATCACCAGATCCACATTCGCTGTCGAGTTGTTGGTATCGCACAATCCGATCACTGGAATGCCGATGCTGACCGCCTCTGTGATCGCCTGTGCATCGCCGGTCGGATCGGTAGCCACAACGATATCAGGTTCGATATAGCGAGCATACTGTGGGTTGGTCAGCGTGCCAGGCACGAACCTGCCTGTGATTGCAACAGCGCCGGCAATTTTTGCAAATACGGCTGAAGGACGCTGCCCGTACTGACGCGCCGATATGACAAGGATCTTCTGTGGCGGGTATCGCGTCAGCAGTTGGGACGCTTGCCGGATGCGCTTATCGGTCGTCTCCACGTCAAGCACATACAGCCCATCGGTGCGAACCCGGTAGATGAACCGGTGCATGTCCCCGGTCTTCTGCTGGGTGCCGATATGGATTCCAGCAGCAAGATACTCCTCGAGCGGCACAATCGGCTCGTACGTTATCTCATTTTGTCCGTTGTTTTCTTCATCCAAATAATTCACCTATGTTATCGTGTTCGATTTTGTAACATCTGGAGGATCAAGGGATATATACTTTATCATCGATCAGGGATGTCTCTGGCGCTTTGGTTCTGACTTCTATATTATCAGATATTCGATAGCTTCAGGTGGAAGAAACGAGACTTGGATATTAGTCAACGACCTGGGAATCCCACCACCACCAGAAACTCCAACCATGACAGTTCCTCCATCAGAATTTGAGAATGTGGAAACGGTCTCTCCAATATCATCTCGTAATTTCAGAGATTCTTTGAACTCCAAACTCTGTGATTCTCCTCTGTCAATAAGCTCTTCTATGTTCATTCATCTCGCCCTTGAATCTGCTATCTTCATCCATCCCCCCTCCACAGACACGCCGTACCCCTTCACGCCGATCATGGTAATCCCAACCAGATCCTCGCCGCGATGGATTTCACTCATCACAGAAAAATTCCTCCTCTGATAATCCTGATTGGCGAATCATGCTTTTAAGCGTCTTTGGATGGAAGTTCTTTCTGTCGGCAAGGACTGTAACCCTTCTTTTTCGCCCACCAACAACACCTTTAAATTGTTTATGGCTTCCCTTTTGAGAGGCGAATTCAAATCCATTCTTCCGGAGGATTCTCTCTATATCCTTACTCGACAGCTTGCGGAATCTTCGCATGCACTATCTCACTGTATCCATAAAGTTCGGACGGTCTGAAAGAACCCAGATAGTTCTTGAACCTGCGTTCACACCCTCTTATCAGCTCTACTGGAACATGTCGTGGGATAAATTCATCTTCCTCACCATCCCTCACAACAGATTCGACATACCCCTCAACCGCTTCTCTCAGATTATTCTTCGCACCTTCCAGTGTATCTGCCTCTGTGGCAATGTCCAGCTCGAGACAGAGCGCGCAGTATACGTCACCGTCCTTTTCAATAATTCCATGAAACATATATTCTTGCATTATACATTTTTCTCCTTGAACCATCTATGGTATAACCCAATGTTCAGCATCATGCCTATAAAATATATCGGCTCTTTTCCAAAAATCCCCTCGTGATGGCCCGGATCAGGAGACTCAATCATCTTCGCTGCTTCGGTACTATCTAAAAATCCAGTGATTTCTGCCGATTTACTCGACGTATAGGAAAGTATAAACGCATTTGTGTATCTTGCTGCTGAAATTAGATACATGATGAGAAAAACATCACACTTCAATTTTGCCCCGAAGGGGCTTTCTTGATGCGCGGGGTCTTGTAGAACGTAATAACATCATATGAAGTTAATAATGCCATTATAAATAGCAACGAAACTGACCCGATAGACGGCAGAGTACCAATAAGCCCAAAAGTCGCAATCATTACGGAAAGGATCGTTATACCCAAATTTCCGATCGTAGACGATCTTTGCTTAAGATGAATCACAAAACTCTCCCATAAAGGAATCGATTTAGGCCACTCCACCCCTTCCTCAAGTATCGGCTCAAGATAGCAACGGCTATAGATGCCGATTCGTTTAATTGAAAAGCTATAGCCATTTATTAACAAGTCGAAAAACACTGCTGCTAATGCAGGAACAACAAGAATTTCGATGGGGACATTCTGTAAATTCGCAACGATTAACCCAGATCCAACACTCACAAAAGTGATCTTAAATCCAATGAGTTGGGTTCGGATCTTCTGCGCTTCAAGAATTTCTTTTCTTAGCTCAGAATATAGAAATTTCGCAAGTTCGATACGATCCATAGCCATTTTCAATCTCCAATCTATTAAGAGCATTCACCCAATTGAGGATGTACTAACTCTTTACCTCTATCGTCTATAGATATCCTTCAGATACTTAAAGAATATTCTCTGGTATTCGCCCACCCCAAAACCGCAATCTCGATTATGGCGGAGTTTTCCGCGATACATACATAACAAAGCGAGACATATCCCATATAAACTCACTCGACAGCAGGCGGACTGTCGGCACCAGCGTGCAACAGCCCCCATCAATCCATTAAATCAAATGAAAAAGAAAGTATATTCGCCGGATAAGCCGGTTGCGGCATGGACTTCGACAGATCGGCTACCGGATGGCGTGATCCCCTCGCTGACCATGATCCTCCGGACTTATGGCTGCTACCGGAGCCGGGGCGGCGAGGAATGCACGATGTGCGGTTTTGCAAGCGACAGCGCAACCGTGCCACCGTCGCCTG
>JAUVEF010000007.1 GCA_030594905.1 Methanosarcinales archaeon | reverse complement strand
GGGCATATACTCGATGCAATATCAGGAGGAATATAAGCATAACAAAACAATATATTAATGTAAATGTTATTTTGCTTGCAGTAATGATCACCTGCGTGGGAATCGCGGGTGCAGACATATCTTCAGCAAACTGGCATGCCGATACCGGCGAGTCGATAACCGGTATTGATTTAGACAACAACCAGACCAAGATCGGCGTCCTCGTAATCGCACACGGCAGTTCGAGCGAGTCATGGTGTGCACCGGTCCGTGCAACCGTCGCAAACGTGAGCCTACCGTATCCGGTGGAACTTGGGTTCCTGGAGAATGTTCCGGGGGAATCAATCGAGGATGCAGTCGATAAACTAAGCAGCCATGGCGTTAGCGAGATTGTCGCAGTACCGCTCTTTGTCTCATCAAGCAGTAACCACATAAGCGAGATTGAGTACATTCTCGGACTGGGGGATGCGATTTCTGGCGAGGATGACCTTATTCAGGTAAACACCACGGCAAACATCACCTTCACCGGAGCAATGGACGATCACTGGATAATCAGCAGTATTCTCGCTGATAACGCCGCAGACTTTGGCGAAGATCCAAGTAACGAGACTGCCATACTCGTTTCACACGGTATCAGTGACGACGAGGCAATATTTGCAGGATGGAATGAAAGCAGTGCGTCGCTTGCTGAACAGACGCTTCTCAGGTTGAGGCACATCCACAACCTCGATATCAAGGGCGTGCGGTATTCATTCATAAACTTAAACGAGACGCTTCACCCGGAGTTTGCAGCAAGAGCGGTCGTCGAAGAGATATCGAGCAATTCAACGCCAATTGTCCTGCCGCGTATCCTGAGTCCGGGCTACCACACAAGGCAAAAGATTCCAACGCTGCTTGAGAATCTCACATATCTCTACAATAACGAGACCACGCTTGCAACACACCCGGCTCTTGAGGATTGGATCTATATTTCGGTTTATGAGGCGGTATCCGATCTATCATTCTCAGTCTGCGATGGCACGAACGGAGAGATCGTTGAACTGACAATCGAGGAGGCAGTAGCAGGTCACGAGGGTGGCAAAATCTGCCCCTGTGTGGCGGCTTCGTGGAGAGCATCTCAGTTTGCGCTCTCATTGGTCTGGAGCGATGTTGACCAAAGCGATCTTAAAATCACAAGCGCTCATCCGTCTGACGGGCACGAAGAAACGTTCCTATACATCTTGAATAACTCGACCGCAGACTACATGATTGAGATGCCGGAGGGAACAGACCCAGAGAATCTAACGACAGAGAACTATGTTTACACCTTCACGAGTAAATCAACAGGAGACTCTGTTACGGTTCGTGTGAAGGATAACGTCTTCCCGGATAAGCTCTTTGAGCTCAGAAAGAAGTGCAAAGCAGGAACCGCAACGCCGGACGAGAAAAAAACGTTCAAACTGATCAAAGATGAACTCAAGGATGGGTTCCTGTATCTGCCGGTGGACGGACTCTTTGAGACAATGTCACCATCGCTCAAGGGCGATGTGGATGGCGATGGCAGAGTCACAACGGCGGATGCCGTGATTGTGCTTGAGATGGCTACATCCAGCGAGTGGAAGGAAGTCGCAGATGTAAACGGAGATGGTAGAGTCACATCACTTGATGCGCTGATAATCCTGCAGGTGGCGACTGGCAAGATCGAAGTGTGACTGGTAGTAACTGGATATATGGGATACGAGCTGTGAGCTGCGAGGCGGGCGATTCTTGCTCATCTCCCATATCTCCTGACTTTTTTATGCGCCATTTCCATCTATGCAAAAGTATATCGTCAGCCCTACCCAACGGATGTTTCTTACTCGCAATCTGTTCACCAAACTTTTCACAAAAGTTTGATCAAAAACTGCCCTCCGGGTCAGATGCCAGTTTTAACTCGCAAACTTCTCAAAAAAATTGTTGCCTATGAATAACCATAAAAACAGCATCGAATGCTCCGGCCGGGATTTGAACCCGAGTCACTGGCTCGAAAGGCCAGAATGATTGGCCGGACTACACTACCGGAGCATGAGAATATGTACTAAAGTGATTGGATGCATATTAACGTTTCTACAAATATGCATGTGATTTTTTGATTTCGTATTATCTTTCTTGTCATTCTTTCCGTCCAGCGCGATATATAATAGACAACGCACGATAGATACATGATAACATGCATCGCAAAACAAGGGTTGATAATTTTGAACCAGTGCGTGCACGTCTGGTCGACAGCATACAAGGGCGGATCGATATGCACATCAGTGAGCAGGTGCTACAGGCGATGATGCGGGTGCCCCGACACTGTTTCGTGCGGGAGGGTGACACGGCGCACGCTTATGATGATTGCCCGCTCTCGATTGGGCACCGGCAGACGATCTCAGCCCCGCACATGGTTGCGATCATGTGTACGCTGCTCGATGTCAGAGAAGGGATGAACATCCTTGAAATCGGGGCTGGTTCCGGATACCATTCAGCAATGCTTGCAGAACTTACTGGCTCAAAGGGCAAGGTCTATTCCATAGAACGGATCCCGGAGCTGCTTGAATTTGCACGGCACAACCTGCAGGATGCTGGATATCATAATGTTGTTGTTACCGCAGGAGATGGCACACTTGGATTGCCCGAATATGCGCCATACGACCGCATCACGGTAGCCTGCGCGGCTCCTGCAATTCCGCCACCACTCGTTGAACAGTTGAAGCAGGGTGGCAGGATGGTGATCCCGATCGGGGAGTCCGTGCAGGATCTGTATCTGGTTCATAAAAACGATGTGATATCAAAGGAAAAGAGTGGAGGGGTGATATTTGTGCCATTGATTGGAGAATACGGTTTTTAAACGATTTTTTCACAAAAAATCGAGTAAAAACTGCCCTCCGGGTGGGGCAGACGATGTACTTTTTCGTAATCGAGTATGAAATGTCCTCCCGGGTTGGAAGTCAGTTTTTGATCAAACTTTTGTGAAAAGTTTGGTGAATGGTTTGCGAGTAAGAAATGTCCGTCGGGCGGGGTTGGCGGCGTACTTTTTCGTAGAGGAAAATGGCGCATGGAATGGCTGGTGGTTATAGTGCATATACCATGAAAAACCACAAGATTACATGAATCTGGAAAAGACTCTAATATTGTTTCTTTATATGTTTTGAGACGTTCTAATGATCACCTGATCATTACATAAAACGCGAGAATGTCCCATTAATGTTATTGTGACTCCCCCACCCATATATTATAATAAATATCACATCATACTAATTGCAGCTCGCCTGTGACCCCGTCCAGCCGCTCTGACAGGGCAGGTCCAATGCCAAGCGCTGTGACTGTACCGGGCGGAACCTCTGTCAGACCCGCGTCCGTGATCAGCGATGCCGGCAGCCCGGCTGCTTCCGCGTCCATCTTCAGTTCATACATCTCGGAGAGCGTCTTTACCTGTAGCACGATTTTCTTCTGCCCGCCGTCCTTCCATGCTCTGCGAGCGCTGGCATCTGCGTGTTCGGATGCCGATACTGCCGCATGTGCAACCTGTACTGCGAGTTTTCCACGGGACAGTTTTAGATCCTGCCGGATGATGATGCATTGTTTGTATTCAGCCATCGTACTAGCATTCACCATGTCAACATATATGAACGCCGGATGCATTATGAAATCACATGGTAGTAGATGAGGTGATCTCTGCGGTATTCGAATCGGACGAGCAGTTCAGAAAGGTGCTTTCCAGGGCGATAAAAGAGAACCTCGGCATGTCCATGCTTAAATTCAGTGAATGTGCGTCGATTCCGAATAGCACGATGTATAAGATCCTGTCAGGAAAACATGACCCAAACGTGAAGACGCTGCGGCAGATCATAGCAACCATACGGAGACTCGAGGGCACGGATCGGGATTTTATCGCGGTGATCGCAGCGCGCCCGACGCTTGACCGCATCAACGAGAAGCAGTTACTGATCGATGGCGAGTCTGTGGTCGTCCGGGAGTATGCTGCCTACACTATGGAGGATGCGATCATTGCAGCAGTCCGCGCCGAGCGTGATGGTGCATCAGCACTCGTCTGTGCACCCATTGTCAGCCCGACGATCGAGAAGATCTTAAGCATCCCGGTCGCAACGATCAATCCTACGAGCAGCATCATTCGGGCAATTGAGCTTGCCGCACGCAAGCGAAGCGTGTGATGGCAGAACTGTGGGGTAAACCGCCACATAGCACAGCTTGATTCCGCAAGCGTATCTTGTCAGCAGTTAAGAGATGCAAACCACTCACCCTGCAAACTCCACAAACGCACGCAGCTTACCGAGTGCTTCGCCGCTGTCGATGACTTTCTCTGCCCTCCGAACCCCGGACTCGAGATCAGCAGCCTCTCCGGAAACATGGATCGCAGCACCGGAATTGAGCACCACGATGTCCCGTTTTGGTCCTTCCTCGCCTTCAAATATCGAAACAATGTCCCGGGCGTTCTCTTCAGGCGTTCCTCCGGCAATATCAGTAATTGCCGCCCGCTCAAACCCAAAATCCTCCGGTTTGACCGTATAAGTTGAGATCTCTCCGTTTTCGAGCGATGCAATCATCGTCTCGCTGATATTTGAGATTTCATCCATGCCATCTCCATGCACGACCATAGCCCGCTTGCTTCCAAGGAGCGCAAGCACCCGCGCAATCGTTTCGCAGAGAGTGGGATCAAAGACGCCGATCACCTGCGCTGACGCGCTCGCGGGATTGGTGAGCGGACCTAAGATGTTAAAGACGGTTCGCACACCAAGTTCCTTTCGCGGCATCGCAACGCGTTTCATCGCCGGGTGGAAGACCGGCGCCAGAAGAAAGCCGATGCCAACCTTCTCAATGCATCTGGTGACCGTCTCCGGCGGAAGATCGATTGTTATGCCAAGAGCCTTCAGCACATCAGCGCTTCCGGAATTTGATGTGATCGCATAGTTTCCGTGCTTTGCGACCGGAATTCCTGCGGCAGCCGTGACGATTGCGGCTGCTGTGCTGACATTTATGGTGTTGTGGACGTCGCCGCCTGTGCCGCAGGTGTCAACGAGCGTGCCGGTCACATCAGGTGTGATGGTTCTCGCCGCAGCACGCATACCACGCGCAAACCCGGCAATCTCGTCGATCGTCTCGCCTTTCATCTTAATTCCTAACAGAAACGCCCCGATCTGGGCATCAGTCGCATCTGTGAATATGCGGCCGATTGCCTCAGTCGCCTGTTCCATAGAGAGGTTCTTCCCTTCGCTTATGGTCTGTATGTATTCCTGCATCGTATCCACCTGGTTTTATCAATGTTGTGAAATTGTGAACTTTGGTGTTTTCCGGCTGTACCTACTCGAGTATTGTGTGGATACTCACATAAAACCACGTGATTACACCAGATTAACACATAAATCTCGTGGTTCCTATCGCAAGTTACTTGAGCATGCACTTTTGGCCACTCTCACTTTGATGTATCTTTATTATGAATGTTCGTCTCTTACATTCGGGACGCTGCAACCAGTATAGACCAATGATTTATTATGCGTGTGACACAAACGTATGTAATGGAGTGTCAGGTAATTGAGGTTAGTCAGTTATGGAAAATGACGGATCAGCCATCCCGAATATGGTGGGTAAGGATTCTACTATAGATGCGTTCAAGGAATCAGGGATTCCACCCGGGGTTGACACAGAAAAGGGCAATGAGAAGTCCGGCAACGGGAGTGGCGCAGTAAAAATCACAAAAGATGACCTGCTAAACGATTTTAAGAGTGAAACCGAGAAACATGAGAGAACACCCGACAAGACTCCTGAAAAAGAGAAGCTGCCGCTTAAAAAGAGACTTGAGGCTCTTTTCAAGAAGAAGGAATTGGAATTTGAGCCTTACGATCCGGAAAAACACGGCCCCATTGTCACTTTCGATGGAATGGGGGGTCATGAAGAAACTGACAGATACTGGGTGAATGAGCCTTATGCGTTCGTTGTGATTCTGCACAACACCAACCGGGATGACCTGTTGTATCAGGTGGTTGAGCCGCGTCTGGTCGGGCTTGAGGAAGAGTTCCTTGAAGAGATCCGGTCCCGGCTCAGGGATGTACTTCTGGTGGAAAAGGTTGAAGAAGATGAAGATAAGGAAGAAATTCTTGTAAAAAAAGTCAAATCGCTCGTGCAGGACTATGCGATCGACATAGATATCGCAACACTCGAAAAGATACTTTATTACATCGTCAGGGATTTTATCGGGTTCGGAAAACTCGATCCGATGATGCATGACAGCAACATCGAAGACATATCCGCCAACGGTTATGACATTCCAATTTATTTATATCATACACAATATTTAAACATCCCGACATCAGTCATTTATGGAGAAGAGGAACTGGATTCGTTCATCATCAGGCTTGCGCAACGAAGCGGCAAGCACATATCCATAGCAGAGCCGATGGTCGATGCTGCGATGCCGGACGGCTCCAGAATCCAGATGACGCTTGGGGAAGCGGTAACCGCCCACGGCAGCACGTTTACGATACGTAAGTTCAAGGACGTTCCGATCACGCCGGTTGATCTGGTCAACTGGAATACATTCTCGTCCGAAGCGATGGCTTATCTGTGGCTCTGCATCGAGAACAACAAGAGCTTGATCTTTGCAGGCGGCACTGCATCAGGAAAAACCTCCTCGTTAAATGCCGTTGCGCTCTTCATGCCAGAAAAGGCAAAGATCATCACGCTTGAGGATACGCGGGAATTGCAGCTCCCGCACCTAAACTGGATTCCGGGCGTGACAAGGGATGCATTCACCGCTGACAACCGCGGCGCGATTGATATGTACGAACTGCTTCGTGGTGCGCTCAGGCAGCGCCCTGAGTTTCTGCTGGTAGGCGAAGTACGTGGCAAGGAAGCTCTCACGCTATTTCAGGCGATGAGCACTGGACACACGACATTCTCAACGATGCACGCCGATTCGGTTGCATCTGCGATACACCGACTTGAGAACCCCCCGATTAGTGTTCCAAGGACGATGATCGAGGCTCTCGACATCATGAGCATACAGTCCCAGATATATGTCAAAGGGCAGCGTGCACGCAGGTCTATTAAGATCGTGGAGATCACGGATATCGATCCAACCACGAGAAACCTCAGGACAAACGACATCTTCGCGTGGAATCCTGCAAAAGATGTGATCGAGCGCGTTGGAGAATCAAAGGCACTCAAGGATATCATGACGAGACGGGGGTGGACCATCCAGGAATTAAAGAACGAGCTTGCGTATCGCCAGAAAATTTTTGAATACCTCCTGCGTAACGAGGTCACTGATTTTGATGTTATAGCAACGATTATCCACGCGTATCAGTCCACTCCTGAGAAGGTGCTACAGAAACTTGGGATTGAGTGAGGGTGCTGCACATGTTTAGCAACTATCAACCAAACTTTTCACAAAAGTTTGATCAAAAACTGCCCTCCGGGTTAGATACCAGTTTTTACTCGCAAACTTCTCACCAAACTATCCAACAAACTTTTCACAAAAGTTTGATCAAAAACCTAACTTCCAACCAAGGATGATATTTCATACTCGATTACGAAAAAGTATATCACCAACCCCCCCGGAGGGCAGTTTTTACTCGATTTTTTGTGAAAAAATCGTTTTATTGCTGTTGCTCGATCATGCTCCTGAGCACGTTTAGATCGCGAATCACCCGCTTCCGCGTCACGTCCACCGGATTTTCCTCTCGCTCGTACTGCGCGATCAGTTTCTGCATATAATCGAGTTCGGATCTCGTTGATTGGAAATCAGGCTCGTCGCGGGGGAGTTCTTTGAGTGGGATTACTACGACATTCCCCTTCTTTGTTGCTTCGGGGATGCCGTTTACCACCAGGATGTAGGCGTACTCATCGAATCCAAATTTTTTTGCGATGTTTCTGGATGAATCGGCTACCTGCTGTGCGCGTTTTGCACTCATTCTCCTGTAAGCGGCAACCGAGTCTTTATATTCGATAAAGAGCATCGAATCACGGCTCCAGAGTATGGCGTCGTATTCGATGGGCTGCGCAAACTTGTGGTGCACCAGCACACCGAACATGATCCCGCAGCACCACTCTGTGTTGAGGCAGGACCGGAACCGCTTCTCAGTCTCAGGGATGTCGGGGCGCGGGACAAGGGTATATGGTTCGCTTCGAAGTTCAATCAGGGGATCACCGTCGATTTATTTGTAGCGTCTTAAACTCTGAGACTTTTTAACTTCTTCTGATTGGCATCGCTCTTAAAAGATCATGTACCTGTTTACATGATGATTAAATCCATACCACTCGTTTAAACGTGCGCATACGCAATTCCAAGCGCGAATTTACAAATCGCACGATCATGGAGAGGCGCACAGCCACCCTGCAAACTTCGCTGTCCGCCGCTTTGTTTTCGGTAGCCACTACTCCAGATATGGCGACTGCGAAAGCACCGAGATACCGTCGTTTGATATCTGCAACACACGCACCTGATTGATGATGGCAGACCCTCTGTGCTTGACCACGTGAACCGAGCGCTGGAGGTTGTTGCCGACGCGCACCATACCTATGTTTGTGATCGAATCGGCACTGTACTCTATGATTTCATTCACGCCGAAGACCGTGCCAGTCACGACGAGGCATGTGCCAGGAGCCTTTCGCAGAACATCGAAGACTGCATCGACAAGACTTCTCAGCCGGTACTTCGAGTCTATGGCCAGAAACAGCGCTTCCACTGAGTCGATAAATATCAAATCCGGATTTACGTCCTTTATTTTGTTTTCAAGTAGTTTCTTGAAACTTTTGATCAGTTCGTCCGGTGCAAGCTCCACAGTTTTCTGGAGCCTCAGATCCGGGTCGGCGACATCAACAAAGACAACATCTCCGGACTCCTCAAGCTCCCAGAAATCCCATCCGAATGATGTATGCCATTCCCGTCTCATACTTTCGGTCTCTTCAGACGTAAGAACGACCATACCTTTCTTGCCAGCTTTTACGCCGTTATATATGAACTCTCCTCCGAAGACCGTTTTTCCAGTGCCGGTACCGCCACTGACTACATTCACGCTGCCCTTAAAAAACCCGCCACCAAGCAATTCATCATATCCTGGTATGCCGGTTTCCATACGTTCCATTGATTGCCTATTTCCCATTGTGATCACCATCCAGTGAACCCTTCAATTTATATATTCGAGCCGATCCTATATAAACACACTCGAAATAATCCTCATCTTTGAACATGTCTGTACCTCTGCCGCAGTGCGCACGTTCGGTTGTTCCAACATAAATATAACTAATATTATATTTTTTCATCAGCCGGGTTGCATACACAGCGCTCTTTGTGTCGTAAATCGAGTTCACGTCGGCTGCCCTGACTCGCAGGTCCTGATGATTGTTTCGCCACATCAGCTCATGCCCCTGCCACCCAATGACCGTTGGTAGACCTGTGAATGCGGAAATCCTTGAACCGGTAGAGTAGCTCATCCCTGGTGCCTCAATGATGGCGGGCGTTCCGTCGATGTTACTTCGAATCCACAAAATCGCCAGATACTCCCCTCTTTCTGATTCATTCATGTATCCGATCCCATCCAGTGTCGGCGGGTTGCAGTCGATTGATATCTTTGAGCACGTTCCGGTGAACAAATATATGCATCCTGAAACAAGGAGTATGCCGAACACTGCCACCCAGATCCCTTTAATCATGGTACCAGGAATCCTGCTTATTGGATTTGGCGGTGGCAGGGTGGGGCACACCGTGTGCATAGGATGCGCAAGACACATCTGGTGTGCTGAATGCCTGGAATATATAAAATAAACAGCATATCCAGATGCGATCCCCCATAGAATCCAGATCTGCATATATAACTTAAACACCGTATTCATACGCTCGTTCGGCGCGCCAAAACCGTCATCCAGATAGAATATCTCGCAGAAGATGGCAAGCAGCGCGCCTGCGAGCACAAGAATCAGAACAAAGCGGTTATCCATTGCATCCCGACCGGATGATGCCTGATTGGATAGTAAATAGATACACAACACGATCAGTGGGATAATAACAAGCAGTATCTGGAAAAAGATCATCGAAACGACGATTACTGGTATTAGGGCAATCACATATCGTTTATCATGATTCAGATGCTTCAGATGCGAAAGCAGGAATGAAAATATCAGAAACAGGAAGAGCGCGAAGATCTCGACGAAGTTGATGAACAGCGTATTCTGATGCACGATCCCGATCCCGGACACGCCCGTGCCCTGAAAATCCAGATAAAACGGAGCGAACAGGATTATGCTAAGTATCACGGCAATTGCGACCGGAATTGTCGTATTTTTGAGGCTTGATGTGCGGTACTGCTGAACCAGAGCCGCTATGGCAAAGATAACCAGATACACCGGATAATCCCACGCATTCACCACGAAGAGCGCTCCGATGCAGAGTGCAAACATGATCACGCCGGCGATGATGCTAACACGGTCCTCGCCATACATCTGCATCCCCCCACCGTTTGATCTGTAAACATTGAAAATCAACAAAATCGCAAGCAACTGAAACGGAATCGAGATTACATGTGGATGCAGGTCCCCGAAGATGAAACTGAAGTACGGGAACTCGTTTATCGTGTTAGGTATCACTCTCGTGGACGCCCATAGCCCGAAGACCGAATCATGGCTTGCAACCGGTAGGTGCAGGAGACTGCCTGCCAGATTGAATATAATGTAAGAATTTGCGATGAAAACGACAAAAAACATTGCTAGCAGTCCATATCGTACATTCCTTGTCAGATTGTGCCCTATACCAAACGCTGCATTTGCAGCAAGCGCAGAGAACGTAACCAGCCCGAGATTATAAGTTATGGTGGTGGAAATACTGGATAACTTGCTAAACACCGCAACAATCAGATATCCGAAGTAGTAATAAAAATCAATCGACCCTCCTGCGAGCCATGGATCATAGGGTGGAAACTGGCTGGTCCTCATGATTGCATTTAAGAATGCAAAATCCATGAACTTCTCGCCAAACGAGGTGATTTCAGGATTGTGTGCTCTTATTATCAGGAAAACCACGAAAACAACGAAGAACAGGGATTCATTTCTGATGATAATATCCTTTTCGATCCGCGGTCTGTTTCTTATGGCGCACAGCAGCGATACGATACACAGGATCGATCCAGCTAACAAAATCGTGCCTCGACCGAAAGAAAACACATAAGAGAGGATCCAGGTTAGGTAGGTTAGTATAAGCATCCCGATGATCTTTGATATGCAGTATCCTTGATCTGCGAGGTTTTTGCAGACCAGCGACACGATAGGAAGTGCAACTATGCCGGTGATGGTGATTGCTACGTACCAGATGATTATCTCGCTTAACATGCCCACCAGACTTATGTGATATGATTGTCGATATAGGATTATTATGGATCCGATGACTATAGAGTTGATCGTACGCTTCGTGATCGAACTCTTCTGGATATATGCATGTGTCTATGCAGCCAGATCAACAAAACTGTTGTACTGGAGACAGTGCTGGTACATCGTCCTGCTCGGCTGTCTGATACACGCCGCGTACATACTGATTACGCTTACAGATGTTCTGTATGCTCCGTATGCCGGCATGGTTCGAAATCTCGGGATGGGCATCGTTGCCGTTGGAATCCTGATGCTTGCAAGAAGGACAAGAGAGATTATGGGAAGATAATCTCAGGCAGATCTCTCTTCAGAAATCACATTGTGATCGGTAAAGCCTGAATCGCAATCGCATTGAGCGGCAGAGTGCTTTTGAAGGTCAGCAAATGCGAAGCATGGGACTGCACCCTACCGCCCTTGTCCACCCAAGTTTTTAAGTATTTCAGTGTGCTATCAATATTATGCAAGAAAGAACATCCGAACTTTCAGGATTTTATAAACTCACACCAGATAAACGCCAGAAAACCATCCGGGAACTTGCCGATCTTACAGATGAAGAAATCTCAGTCCTGATTTCAGGAATGGAACTGTCGCAGGCGAACCGGATGATCGAAAACGTCATAGGCATGATCTCACTTCCAATCGGAATTGCTACGAATTTTTTAATCAACGGGAAGGATTATCTCGTGCCGATGGCGCTCGAAGAGCCAAGTGTCGTTGCTGCTGCGTCCAACATGGCAAAGGTCGCACGGGCAAATGGGGGATTTCACACGTCAAGCGATGAGCCGGTCATGATCGGGCAGATCCAGATCGTGGACGTCAGCGATGCCGGGGCGATTCGCCAGAATATCCTTAACAGGAAACAAGAGATTATCGATCTGGCAAACGAGCAGGACCCGATGCTCGTAAAATTCGGAGGTGGGACAAAAGATATCGAGATCAGGACGCTTGAGACCGACGAGGGGCTGATGGTGATTGTGCACTTGCTTGTCGATTGTAGGGATGCGATGGGTGCAAATGCTGTTAATACGATGGCGGAGGCGGTTACACCGATTATTGAGGAATGCTCGTCAGGTAACGGCAGGGTTCTTCTCCGCATCATCTCAAATCTTGCAACACACCGTCTTGCACGGGCGCAGGCGGTATTCGACAAAAACATGCTTGGCGGCGAGCAGGTTGTAGGTGACATCGTGAAAGCATACGCGTTTGCGTGTGCCGACCCGTATCGATGTTCTACGTACAACAAGGGGATCATGAACGGCATCGATGCAGTCATTCTCGCAACCGGTAATGATTTCAGAGCTGTTGAGGCTGGAGCGCATTCTTATGCCGCTATGTCCGGGTACAAGCCACTTGTTTCGTGGAAGAAGAATAGCGACGGCGATCTTGAGGGCAACATAGAGCTTCCGATCGCAGCAGGGATCATTGGCGGAGCGACATCGTCCAATCCGGCTGCAAAGGTGTCCCTGAAGATTCTCGGGGCAAAAACCGCACGGGAACTGGCGGAAGTCATGGTTTCTGTGGGGCTTGCGCAGAATCTTGGAGCGCTGCGGGCGCTTGTGGCGGAAGGCATCCAGCGCGGGCACATGTCACTGCACGCCCGCAATATTGCGATTATGGCTGGCGTCGAAGGTGATCTAATCGATAAGGTTGCCGCTATCATGGCAAAAGAGAGAATGGTGCGCCCGGAGCGTGCAAAAGAGATTCTGGACGAGTTGCGAGGCGGTTGATCGATCCGATGAACGATGAAAACCCTGCCCAACATAAGGCGCAATATCAGGTCACATACACCGATTATTCGAGTAATCCCTCCGGGACGGGGGTCGTGCAGCCAGCACTAACGACAGAGCCGAAACCCGCGGTAAAACCCGAGATCGTACTCATAGGAACGGCGCATGTCTCCCATAAGAGTGTTGAAGAGGTAAAAGAGGTTATATCAAGAGAACAGCCCGATGTAATCGCAATCGAACTCTGTCCCGGAAGATATGCTGCACTCAAAGGCAAGACCGATGAGGTGACCGCGAAGGACATCCTGAGCAGCGGAAATGTGGGACTGTTTCTTGTCCATGCTTTTCTGGCATACATCCAGAACAAGATAGGATCTGAAATGGATGTGAAACCAGGTTCAGAGATGATAGCAGCGATTGATGCAGCAGAAGAACTCGGAACAGAGATCGCACTCGTGGACCGGGATATCCAGATAACGCTCCAGCGATTCCTGGCAAAAATGGGATTTTTTGAGAAGATAAAGATGCTTGGTGCGCTTGTTGGCGGGCTATTTGGATTTGGAGGGAAAGAGATCGATATGAACACCGTTACTGATGAGGGTGTCGTTGATCAACTGGTATCAGAGCTTAAAGCGTTTTCACCGACCACCGCAGACGTGCTGATCGGTGAGCGGGATGCAGTCATCGCAAAGAACCTTCTCGATCTTAAAAACCGGGGAAAAGTGGTTGCAATCGTTGGAGCGGGTCACAGGAGTGGCATTCGAGAGTATCTTGCACATCCCGAGAAGCTACCTGATATACGCGAACTATTAATCGTCCCGCAGAAGCGGTTTGCCATCGGAAAGATCCTCGGATACGGGATGATCGTTCTGGTTCTCGCAATGTTTGCGCTGCTTCTGATGACCGCCCCGCTTGATCAGTTGCTTGTTGCATTCGGGTACTGGTTTGTCATCAATGGCGTCCTGAGCGGGCTTGGCGTAGTGATCGCCCGCGGGCATCTGTACTCGGTACTGACGGCATTCGGCGTCGCATGGCTCACCTCCTTGAACCCGCTGATCGCGGCAGGTTGGTTTGCAGGAATCGTCGAGGCGAAGATACGAAAACCGTCTCCTGGCGAGATCCGTAGTATCGCAAATGCTGAGACCCTTGGCGAGATGATGGAAAACAACCTCTTCCGGGTGATACTGGTTGCAGCGCTTGCAAACCTCGGAAGCATCGCAGGCACATTCATCGGCGCTTACGTGGTGTTGAGAGTCAGTGGAATCGATATCGATACGATCCGGGACGGTGTCCTGAGCGCGGTTGGATTTTCTTAAGCACCCGTAACACATAAACCAGTAAATCCGAAACGAACTACCGCGATCTTATCACTGCAACTGCAGTGCCCGGATCACAGCCTCGCGCATTACATCAACCGGCGGCTCTCGCCCGGTCCAGATAAAAAACGCCTCTGCGCCCTGATGCACAAGCATCTGCATGCCATCGATGGTGATTGCGCCCCTTTTCCGGGATTCGGAAAGTAGCTTTGTGCAGCGGGGATTATACACGATATCAAAGACAACGAGTCCCGGGCGCAGGATATCAGGAGACACGGGCATGGCATCAACATGGGGGTGCATCCCGACCGATGTCGCATTAATCAGGATATCGGTATCTGCGATCTCGCTTTTTATCCGGTCCAGACCGATGCTTTTTATCGATGGAGTATCTTCAAGTTCGGAAAGTCCGAGTTCCACGTCCCGGGCGAGTCTCTCTGCACGATCTACGGTCCGGTTTGCGATAATAACCCTTCCGCCACTACAAGCAAATTGAAACGCAATCGCACGCGCCGCACCGCCAGCCCCAATGATCATGACTGTCTGGTCTGCAACAGCCACTCCAGCGTCTTTGAGCGCACGCAACGCCCCGATTCCATCGGTGTTATAGCCCTTGATGCCATCACTGAAATCGATTGTATTTACAGCGCCGATACTTGATGCAATTGGGTCAGGATCCACATATTTCAATGCTTCTTCCTTTAGCGGGATGGTTAAATTCAATCCGCCAAATCCAAGTGCTTTTGCCCCGCGTATTGCATCCCTCAGATCTGGCAGGCGCACATTAAACGCGTGGTACTGGTCCGACATCCCGAGTCCGAGCGCCTCGAATGCTGCGTTGTGCATGACTGGCGACATGCTGTGCCCAATCGGATCACCAAGGACGGCATATAT
>JAUVEF010000053.1 GCA_030594905.1 Methanosarcinales archaeon | reverse complement strand
TTTACGCGCTCGATTGCGTGTGTGATCGCACATGCGCCCTGCTGGTACAGGAGAGGCACCCGGTTTGCGAACCTGAGGATCTCCACCTTGCCGTCAGCAGGAAGATCGCCGCCATAAGCGATTGCAGCCTCGATAAGGAACGGACTTCCCGCGTGCACAGCAGGCGAGCGTTTTACTGTCGATATAAAGTCGAGGGTATATTCTTTTTCAACTCCCTTATGAATGAGATCCTCCGAAATAGGTGATAGGCAATCAGTTGGCGGAGATCCAATTTTTACGGATGCAAATGCCTTGAGCAGCCGTTCAACATCATCATGTGCAAGTTTTCTCGGATCGGCTGCGGGTTTTAATTTTGCGTGCGTGCATATCTCTTCAGCAGTCACAGCTCCGATCCGGGAGAATGAATCCTTCAGAAACGCAGACAATTTATGTTTGTCGGTATATCTCAGCATCTTTGCAAGCGTTCCGAGTTCTATGCCGGCCGGGTGTGGTTTGATCTCTTTTGGCTGCTCCGGAAGTATATCTGTCGCCCGGTTGAATGTGGTATACTCCCCATCCGGGTCTACGAGCGTGATTCTTGCATGCGGGTTCACGATTGCGGTGTTTCGCAGGTATTCGAGTACAGACTGTCGCCTGCCTTTCATATAAGCCCCTGTGAGTTCGAGTTCGATTCTGGTGCCGTGCGGGGGATCCCAGTCAACGATCTTCTCTTCAATAATCTCCGGATCATTTCTGCTTGTATTAATAATCAGTTCGCAGTAATATGCTGGCTCGCCAGGACCGATCTTTGAGATGATTTTTGCCGGTTTGCCGGTACTAAGTTGACCGTACAACACCGAAGCGCTGATACCGATACCTTGTTGCCCCCTGGATTGTTTGATTGTGTGAAAACGGGAGCCATACAGCAATTTTGCAAAGACTTTTGGAATCTGGTCCTTAACGATGCCCGGACCGTTGTCTTCGACGATCACAACAAGGTTCGAGCCGGACTGGGAGTGTTTTATCTCGATGAAGAGATCCGGAAGGATTTCCGCTTCCTCGCATGCATCAAGCGCATTATCCACCGCTTCCTTGATCGTGGTGATCAGTGATCGCTGCAGCGAATCAAAACCGAGCATCTGCTTGTTTTTTTCAAAGAACTCTGCTATGCTAATTGATTTCTGGCTTTCTGCGAGTTTTTCTGCGATGGGTGGTGTCTGCGGCATGTTGCCTCAATCTTTGTCACTGATCTCTTAATTAAGATGCGGTTTTAGGGGCTTTGCCGCCGCCTTTAGTCCCCTACCAGCCCAAGGAAAAATTTCTTCGAGCGGAGTCTCTGGCGTCCATACTTTGACAATATCCCTGTCGTGCTAAGTGATCTTTCTTGTGATGCGGTTGATATCGTCGATACCGGATGTTCTGATCACGCTATTTCTTCTCTGTTACATCTTTCAGAACTCGCCGATGAACCTCGTGGCGACGCTTGCGATCGACAGCCCGGGCTGGGGTGTATATCTCATTATCTATCTGCTGGTTGCATTGCTTCTTTATGCAGTGTTGCACCCATCATGCGATATCAGTCGAGGTATCGATCTGGATACCATCGCCGATCCTGAACTTGAGCAGATCTGTAACAGGCGTCCGTCCGCGTATCTTTGGGATAGTGAGTCTGCTTATAACCTCGTCAGAACCGCGGTGCAGTTCGACATCAAAGACCGCGTCACACGAGTTGATGACCTCGTTTTCGAGCGCGGGGTCGTGCGTCTCCTTCAGCCCGTACAGATATGTCAGCCCATTCGTTTCCTTGGTTGTTTCGTAAATAATGTTCATAAGTTTCTTGATCTCGCCGGTATTGACATTCAAACCAAGGAAAAATGAAATCGTATCAATTATGATGTTTATATCTCCAAATTCTTCTTCAATCTGGATATTCCGGAGAGTATTTATCATAAATTCCATGATCTGCTTATCCACGTACTCATTGCCCACATTATCCACCAGATCGCCCTGCGCAGTGGTATAGTATTCGCTATATGCATCAATGAATGTTATATCTGATACATCATATCCCATATTCTGCACGTCCCACGCAACATACCGGGGTCGCCTGCCCGTGGTAATATAGTAGGTCTTGCGCGCCTGCGTAAACTGGTACAAAAACACCTCTGACATCGATTTTGAGTCTACGGACATGTATACGACCGAGCCTGCCGGGAGTCCACCGTTGAGATTGCGATCCAGGACGGCAATTCCTGTGGACTTGATGGTTGGAGCGTGGGCGACTACTCCAACATCGATGGGCTTTCCAATAGTGGTTACGGTGGGCGTTTGCGCCATCCTGGTGTTTACATCTTGCACAAGTGCATTTCGCAATCCCTGCATTTCATCATTCACTCCTATAACCATGACTTTGTTTCTCATCCTATTAAAACATTATCATTATTATCATAATGTAACCTCCTGATCCTGCACCGATGGTAGTATTATTAATGAATAACATACAACAGGTTGATTAACACAGCATCACACTATGTGGGTTGATCAAATGGAAAATGAACAGGAACTGATGAGAATCGGGGTATCACTCCCGGATAATCTGCTAACGAAGTTTGATGATATTCTCGCAAAACGAGGCTACTCCTCACGATCAGAAGGCATCCGGGATGCGATCCGGAGTTATATTAGGTACTACGAATGGACCAGCGAGGTCAAGGGCGGTAGGGTTGGCGTCATATCGCTTACATACAACCACCACCAGCGCGGGCTTGTTGACGAGCTTGCAAATATCCAGCACAAACATCTGGATGTGATCAAATCATCCCTCCACATGCATGTGGATGCAGAGCTATGCATGGAGGTAATCGTGTTGCAGGGTGACGTGGGCGAGGTTAAAGCTGTAGCGGAAGGGCTTATGGCACTCAAAGGGGTGCAGCACCTGAAACTGACCACAATCTCTGTCGAAGGTTAACCGGAAACTGGAAGTGTGACGGCGCAAGATGGACGAGACAAGGCACTGGGCAGACGTCATCGCAGATAATGTGGCTGTGACCAGAGATAGGCATATCATAGCGACAGGGATCACGCCTTCAGGAAACATACATATAGGGAACCTGCGTGAGGTAATGACCGCGGATGGGGCATACCGGGCACTCGGCGACGCCGGGGTAAACGCGGAACTAATTTACATAGGCGATACCTTTGATCCGCTCCGCAAGGTCTATCCGTTCCTGTCTGATGATTACGCCGAACATGTTGGTAAACCACTCTATGCCATACCCTGCCCGTGTGGCAATTGCGCAAATTATGCCGAACATTACTTGATGCCGTTCCTCCGGTCCCTTGAGGAACTGGACATCAAACCCGCGGTCTACCGGGCGCATGAACTCTACGAAAACGGGGATTTCGTACCAGCAATCATAAAAGCACTGCAAAACCGGGATAAGATCGCAGCAATCCTCGAAACTGTGTCAAAGCGGTCGCTTCCGGATAACTGGAGTCCTTTCAATGTTTTGTGCGAATCCTGTGGACGAATCACCGCGACCGAGGTCACCGGATTTGATGATCGCCGCGAGACAGTCGATTACACCTGCGAATGCGGTTATGCTGGCACGGTGCCTGTGAAAGGGAACGGGAAGCTGACATGGCGGGTTGACTGGGCTGCACGCTGGGGCATTCTCGGTGTCACGATCGAGCCGTTTGGCAAGGACCATGCGACGAGGGGCGGATCGTATGATACTGGAACAAGGATCTCAAGAGAGATCTATGGGCGCGAGCCCCCGCATCCGATCATCTACGAATGGATTCATCTGAAGGGAAAGGGCGCGATGTCATCATCGACTGGCGTGACCGTCACGATCACGGATATGCTGCAGGTCATGCCGCCGGAGGTACTCAGGTACCTGATTCTCAAAACAAAACCTGAAAAACACATCGACTTTGATCCATCACGCATCGTCGAGTTGATCGACGAATACGACCGTGCAACAGGCAGAGCGCGTGAATTGTCCCGGACAGAGACGTCTCTTCGGTCAGATATCCCGTTCACGCACATTGTGACCTCGCTACAGATTGCATCTGACTCTGCTGGCTTCTGGGATGTCCTCAGGCGCAGCGGTTATGGTGCGCTTGATATGGAGTCTGTGAAGATGCGCATGGAGAATGCATCGAACTGGCTTGCTTTGTATGCGCCTGAGTCGGTCAAGTTTGAGGTGCAGGAAACCATGCCGCCTGATGTGGAAAAACTCACTCCGGGGCAGAGAGCAGGGCTTTTGCGGATCGCAGCAGGCATCAGCGACGATATAACCGCCAGTGATATGCATGATCTGGTGTATGGGTCGTCCGAAGCTGCAGGGATCAGCGGAAGCAAGATGTTTCAGGCGATCTATATAGCTATTCTCGGGAAGAAATCAGGTCCGCGAGCAGGATATTTCATGGCGTCGCTGGACCGGACATTTTTGTTAAACCGACTCGCAGAGGCGGGCAGGGCGCGGCAATACTCTGATTTGTGATAAAATCACGAATGCTTGTGGTTACCCCCCAATTGTTTCAGGATTCTTCGGATTGGCTGTGGTGGTTACCCTGAGTGGGCGCGTCAAAACTCTCCAGCACCGCTATCAGGTTTTCATACTCTACCTCGGTATTGTAGCAGCCGTCTGTTAGAAGCGGAACACCATAAGTCACAATCTTCTTGCGTTTGAGCGCCCGCATGACTTTGTTTAACTCGTAGTTGCACGCAACAAGGAGCGCGCCGTCCGCCGACTCCTTCTTTATGACATGGCGGACGTACGACGAGCCTGCAATGATATATAATGTATAGCCAAACCGGTCCGCATCTTCCTGCATCCTTGAAAAGATGCACTTGCCACACCCCCTGCACTGGATCCCAAAGCGCGTCGATGGCGCCGGGCAGTCAAGCGACCTCATGCAGTGTGGGGTGAGCAGCAGGCGGTGCTTTGTCTTTGCAAAATCAGACCTGTGTGCCACGTTCTTGAGCGATACCATCCACTTATCGAGCGTTCTTGCATCTGCAAACCTGTGAAAGATCGCTTTGATCGGGAGATAGAAGAAATCAAGGATGTCTGCAAAGATTCCGGCGAGCCAGACATGCCTGTTGAGACTGATACGGCTGATAAGCAGAGCCAACAAAGCCAGAACGATTGATACGACTATGATAACAGATAAAGCAATCCCGATCAGGTCATACATCATCACACATCTCCATCTTCTCAATAACCTCGTCCACGTCCACCCTCGTGTTGTAACAACCGTCCCGCAGCAGAGGGACTCCCTGCACCGGTACGGCCTTCGAGACCTCCTGCATCGACTCTGCTAATTCGTTGTAACACGCCACACCGAGACACGCATGAGGTTTGTAGGACTGCATAATCTTCCTTACGAAACTGTCGCCCGGCACAACGAATAATTTAAAGTTATATTTTTCCGCCGCTTTTGCTATGCGTCCGATGTCGCACATGCCGCACTTTTTGCACTCATATCCGATTATCGGGTCGCACCGCGCCTTACACTCCGGATGCCTCATGCACTGTGGCAGAATGACGGCACGCCGCTCTTTCGTGTGCTTGAACTTCTCAAGCATCATCGCATTCCGAAGTTCGATGAGAATCTCATCAACGAGTTCTTCTTTGATATAAAACACCCTGCAAATCCATTTTGCAGGCGAGTAGAATAGGTACAGCATGAACAGGATGAAATTTGGAAATACGATCTTACACCTCTTAAAACTGTAAACACCGAGCAGCAGTGCCAGCACAGTCATCAGAAGGATAGCAACTGCTAAGAAGACGAAGAACCTGCCAAGAAGTTCGTAAGGGACTTCCATAAGAATAAAACGGTTTGCGGATATTTAAAGTTGCCTGTGAGGTGAATAAAGATACATCTCCGGTGAAAAAGATACGAAATGCCAGTTTATCCCCTCAAATCCAATAAATATCGCAAACTCGCACGATTTCGGGATTTTCTGCATATCAAAAACCGCTTCCATGAATGATTGGGTTAAAGTAGCTGTATTACCAACAGGCAACCATGACAATCGATGAAATCAGCATCACCAGAGCAATCGTCACCGAATTCACAGAATCGTTCCTCGACTGCACCGATGTTGACTGCGCACTCGTCGGCGCAGGACCTGCGAATCTCGTTGCTGCGTACACGCTCGCAAAAGCAGGCATCGATGTGGTAGTCTTCGAGCGGAATCTCTCGGTCGGCGGCGGCATGTGGGGCGGCGGCATGATGTTTCCAAGGATTGTTGTGCAGGCGGAAGCACGCCGGTTTCTCGATGAATTCGGGATCGCGTACACCGAATACGAAGAGGGGCTCTATGTTGCGGATTCGATCGAATCGGTCTGCCGGATTGCAGCGGCAGCGATAGGTGCTGGTGCGAAGGTCTTTAACCTGATGAGCGTTGAGGATGTGATGATCCGGGACGCGGGGCGCGTGTCGGGACTCGTAATCAACTGGACATCGGTTGCCGCGGCACGCCTGCACGTCGATCCGTTGACCATCCGGTCGAAGGTCGTGATCGATGGCACAGGGCACGATGCCGAGGTTTGTAAGATCGTTTCCAAGAAGATCCCGGACGCCTTACAGGTTCATGGCGAGCTGCCGATGTGGGCTGACCGCGGCGAGAGTGCGCTTCTCGACTTCTCAAAAGAGGTGTATCCGGGGCTGGTTGTTTCCGGCATGGCAGCAAATGCCGTTTCCGGGGGTCACCGGATGGGTCCGATCTTTGGCGGGATGATGCTCTCTGGCGAGCGGGCGGCAGAGGTGGCGATGGAGATCATCGATTCCGGTAAATGATTTTTCGATCTATTAAACGCGAGTGAATAGCAGCGCAGCCATCAAGACTGATGGGCACGGATCGGATCGTTCATCTCATCCCGAGCCACATCCCAAAGACCGGATCTTCGAGCACGTAATAACCCTTCTCTTTCCTTGAAATGTACCCCTTAGCTTCCAGATACGCTAAAAATCTGCTGACATTGGAGACTTTATCTTTTACGATTGTTGCGATCGCTTTTGGCGTGTGACACCCCTTCGCTATGCATAAGATGACCAAACGCTCCTTCGAACTCAGATCGTTAAATTCTCCTTTGAAGAGCAAATCCCCTTCCTCTCTCAAAAATTCGCCCTCTATCTCTTTGATATCCTCTATTGTCACAGTCCCATTCTTTTCTATCATTTTTCCGATGAACTGTACGTAGAATGGAATTCCAGCAGAGAACTCATAGATCTGTTCGATTCCTGCATCTGTTATCTCAAGATTCCTCAATAATAGCTCTTTAACAGATTCTTTTTTTAATGGACCGATCTCTTTCATAACCAGCTGCCTATAGAATGGGGATGTAGAAGACAGGACTGTAAGATTCATCGTGCTCCTGATTGAACCGGAGATGCACAGGGTCGTCCGCTCCCAGCCCTCAAACAATGTCCTGATCTTTCGGAGGATCTGCTCGCCAACCATAACGTTGCCGCTCTTCAGTTCAATGATCGAAGGAAATTCATCGAGCAACAGGATGCATTTTGTATTTGTCT
>JAUVEF010000155.1 GCA_030594905.1 Methanosarcinales archaeon | reverse complement strand
GTAGACAGTGGTTTTGTTGTTGATGATTACTTCCCTGTGAAAAGTGAATACAAGGTCAACCCACATGTACGCGGTAAAAATGCTATCGATACCGATTTGGTAATAATGTGCAACAAAAAGTCTTCGCGAGATATTTCAAATGGTTTTACTTTTGATACTGTGCTAAAATCTGCTGAAATGCGGGCAATTTCCTTGAATAGGTCATCACGATCAAAAGATAAACTTATATTTTATTATATTGGAGAATTATTAAAAATTGGAAGCAAACAATCGTCAAAAATATCGTTCGACCATTTTAACTTTATTTTTCAGAAATCAAAGGATTTTGCTCGTGAATTTTGTTTGCAAAATACAGTAGAGACACAGTCGGAGAAACAGAGTGAGTTATGGGAATATTGTAATCAAAATTCTTTTGATTATATCCATAATAATAACGATAATGATAATCACCAGAAGGGCACGCCATGAACAGGAACATGGTACTACTCGCAGCACTGATATCGGCGCACCGCCATACGGTCACGTACCACCGTCTGCCCATGCAAAAGTCAGTGGTGTCATGAACCAACCACACCCCCACTTGTGGTACTGTAGCAGCCACTTCTCTGCGAAATCTTATTCGATATGAATTTACACCGACTTACCGGATGCTTCGAGAGGTGCCAGATGAAAGATAACGGCAGACTCGATAAGATCATACAGGAGAGTATCCATCCGGTTCTTAGAGCCGATGGCGGTGATATAGATCTGATAGACTTTTAGGACGGTGTCGTTACGATCGCACTTGAAAAAACCATTATTCATGCCGCTTTCAGTAATTTCCTGATGGCATTTAAGGTCAGGAAGGGGCTCATGTGGCAGGTGCATAGTGCTGGCTGTGACTGTGAGGGTGGGGGTTCTGAAGAGGTTGCAGGAGGATGTCATTGATGTCAGAGAGATTGTGGTCGCCAAAGGTGTGTGGGGGAAGGATCGTTGCGGTACGTTAACGTGAAATGC
Organism: Methanosarcinales archaeon; assembly: GCA_030594905.1. Next base: position 2,898 of record JAUVEF010000155.1, on the reverse strand, counting down.
TTTCTGCCAACATCCAACAACTTTACGACCGCGCCAGAACGATATACATATACAAATGTTCAAACCAGCCTGTCGTGAGATCCTTGAGCAGATCCTGCATCATGAAATAACCACTGAAAAGGAGCTTAACACTGCAAAGAAGCAGGTCAGCGCTAGATACAAGCTCTCAAGCCTGCCAAAGAACGCGGACATCCTTGCAGTCTGTTCGGCAGACGAGCGGGCGCTCGCGGTCCCGATACTTCAGCGAAAGCCGGTTCGCACGGTGTCCGGCGTCGCAGTGGTTGCTGTGATGACTTCGCCGTATCCATGCCCACATGGCGCATGTATTCCGTGCCCGGGCGGTCCTGCATCCGTTTTCAACACGCCGCAGAGCTACATGGGAAGAGAGCCTGCGACCATGCGTGCGATCTCGTGCGACTATGATCCTTACGCCCAGGTTGAAAACCGCCTGCGGCAGCTGCATCAGATCGGGCATCCGGTTGACAAGGCGGAACTGATTGTCATGGGTGGGACGTTTACAGCCCGCCCAACGGATTACCAGCAGTGGTTCGTTGGGCGTTGTCTTGAGGCTATGAACGATTTCACCGGCTTTGCGGGCTCTGGCGGGCAGGTCACGGATGACTCTGACCCCGCCCCGGACCCCAGCCCAGACCCTGATCCCGATCATGATCATGACCATGATCTTAAAACCGTTATAGCCACAAACGAGACTGCACGAGTCCGGAACATCGGAATCACATTTGAAACCAGACCGGACGCCCTTGCGACTGGTGAAATTAACCGTCTTCTTGAGATGGGTGCAACAAAGGTGGAGATCGGTGTTCAGAGCACTTACGATTCGGTATTAAAGCTGATCAACCGCGGGCACACCGTACAGGATGCGATCGATGCCAACACGCGGCTTCGGGACAGCGGGATCAAAGTCGGGTTCCATGTGATGATCGGGCTGCCCGGATCGAGTATTGACGATGATCTCCAGATGTTTGAGACGATCTTTGGTGATCCGTCGTTCTGCCCGGATCATCTTAAGATATATCCGACGCTTGTGACGGAGGGGACCGTGCTGCACCAGTGGTGGAAGGATGGTAGCTACAGGTCGCTTGAGAACGACGATGCGGTGGAACTGCTCGCAGAGATCAAACGCCTGCTCCCAAAATGGGTGCGGTTGCAGCGGATTCAGCGAGACATCCCCGCGCAGCAGATCATGGCCGGCGTCACAAAAGGCAACATCCGCCAGCTTGCAGAGGCGCGGCTGTGGCAGAAGGGGGGCTTTTGCAGGTGCATCCGGTGCCACGAGGTCGGTCATGCAACGCTTCGCGGCATAAAGCCAGTACCAGGGCCCGGGGCGATCGAACTGCTTGTTGAGACCTACCGGGCATGTGGTGGCACCGAGCACTTCATATCGTTTGAGGACGTGGCAAACGGCGTCCTGATCGGGTTTCTGCGCCTGCGATTCCCGCATTCCCCGCACCGGGCTGAGCTTTCGGGGGCAGCTCTCGTGCGCGAACTGGTGGTGTACGGTGGTATGGTAGGTATAGGCACTGATCCCGGCAAGCACCAGTGGCAGCACCGGGGTTACGGGAAGAAGCTGCTTGATGCGGCAGAAGAGATCGCGTCAGCGCACGGATTTGAAAAAATAGCGGTCACAAGTGGTATCGGTGTGCGTGAGTACTACAGGAAGCAAGGGTATGTGCGGGAGGGTGCGTACATGGTAAAAGGTCTTTAGGCCAATGCCACTACCTTAAGCAGATATCACACCCCACCTAATTCGTTACGAGTTTCTTCTCGTGGTTTAGTGAGTAACGGGTAAGGGTTACGCCGTCGTTTGATGGCATGTGGAACACGTACGCACAAGGTCTATCCCCCACGCGATGGTGAGAAATAACGTCCGTATATGGCGCTTATCCATTACAAACATTGCTTGGTTGTCCAGCCACAATCGCGCGCAAGATATAATGAACTAAAGAAGACGTTTTTGAGAAATCGCCCCGCACAATAAGTTAAACTGACGTGAGACTTCTTTTACCGACGATGTATGCAACCAACAGTGCGATTCCAGCTGCTATTGTCAGCATACCTGATATCCTCAATCCACCCGCCAGATCCGGTTCCGCAGAGTACGAGCATATCAGAAGCGCCACGCCCAATAAAAGGAAGAATATTCCACTAACCAACCTATGTTCGGGCTTCTTTTCTCGCTCTTCTGGCTTCCAGAGTCCTCGATCGATCATGTCGATCTTCTTCTTGTGTTCCAGATAAGCAAGAAGTATGTAGCTGATCATTGCCGCAATCAGTATCAAGACCCAGTCAGTCATAACATAACCCAACTGTTATAGGACGTATTTAAAGTTAACCAGCTCATAAGCGGCTTCATCGAAAAGTTTATTGCAAACATGTCAGTGTAATATGCCTTGATGATATCAAAAACAGTTTCGATAACTATCATAGTTTTGATAACGCTTCTACTATCTGCAACTCTTGTGGTGGCAGATCAGACAAGTGTCATATCAACTCCCCGAACTGGCGGATGGCGATTTCAGCGTCACGATAGAGGTAGAAAATGTAGTAGATCTTGATTCAGGGCAATTTAATCTCTATTTTAATCCGGATGACGTGAACGTCGCAGGTGTCGATGATGGGGATGTTGATGGGACCGAAGTACCCAATAGCTGACTTGGGTGGTTGCTGAGGACAACGTCCAAGTGCTCTTCAATCTCCCGGGTATCGACGGTGTGTCCGGATCGGGGTCGCTTGCAACGATACACTTTGAGACGATCGTTCCGGGTGCATGTTCAATGGAGATCTCCAACGGATTGCTCGTGAATAACCGGGCAGAGACGATACCTGCAAGCTGGGATGGTGTTGAAAGTGAGGTAACAGCGACTGCATCCGGGACTC
>JAUVEF010000098.1 GCA_030594905.1 Methanosarcinales archaeon | reverse complement strand
AAGCACGCCGCCATGAGCCGTCTCAAAGATTGCCCGGAACCGCCCCTTACTCCCCCGAAGCGATTCTTCCGCGGCTTTTCGCCTTGTGATGTCAGAGAACATCTCAAGAAGCATCTCTTCACCGTCCACCACGATTGTTGTCGCCGTCTTCTCGATTGCGACCCCACCATGGTCTTGTGAGAGAAGCACCGCCTGCACGGTCAAGAGTCTTTCCGTTGTCGTAGACCGGGCAGTCATTCTCTCGCATCGGGCAGACGAACTCGTGGCATACCCTGCCGTGAATCTCCTCTTTCGCTCTGCTGATCATATCCGCAGCGGATTTGTTGATGTCCCTGATCTTCCGGTTGCAATCGACCAACATGACCCCGATTGGCATATCTTCAATCACCGTCCGCCACTTCTCATTTGTTTCGTTCATGTGTCAACTCCCCTACGCCCCATCGATCTTCAGCGCATACTTCAGCCCTTCCTGCATCGACCGCTTCGTTGTAATTTCTGACATATCTACGCCAAGCCCGACAAGCGTATGCGCAGCATCCGGCTTTATTCCTGTGACGACGCACTTTGTGCCGAGCAGTTTCGCCGCTTTCGTCACGTTGATCAGATGGCTTGCAACATTCGTATCAACGGAACGCACGCCTGTTACGTCGATTATCACAACTCTCGATTGTGTCTCAACGATCTTCGCAAGCATCGTCTCCATCAACCGGTTAATCCGCTCGTTGTCAAGAATGCCTATGATCGGGAGCACGAGCACACCGCCCCACACCTGGATCACAGGGATGGATAACTCCTCATAAGACGCCTTCAGTTTACCAAACGCCTGCTGCAACTCTCGCTCAAGTCTTTTGCGCTCGGTGATGTCGCGGGCGGTGCCCGTCCTGCCGATGACCTCTCCATCCACATTAAGTAGCGAAGTCACATTTAATTCTATTGGAACGCTTTTTTTATCCTTATGTATGAGTTCTATCTCATAAAGTGGGATCTCTTCACCTGAAACCCCCTGTTTGAAACGGTTGACCGTTGATTCGATGTATTCCTGAACAATAACTTCGGTGAACGAATGCCCTATAAAATCCCTGACAGGGTAACCGGTAATATCTTCGAAGATAGGGCTGAGATATGTGAACCTGCCTTCCAGGTCTATCATGAAGACGAGGTCGGTCAGGGTCTCAACCAGTGTGCGGTGTTTCTCTTCGCTCTCCGCGAGCGATTCCTCCATCTGCTTTTGCTCGGTCACATCGTCATAAATCGCAACGATTTCGCCGGATGGCAGCTTGTAGACGTAGTTCTCTCTCCAGCCAGAAATTTTCTCGCCCTTGTAATGAGAGATAGGGCGGTGCTCCGGCTCACCAGTCTGCCACACCCTCCGAAAAGCATCAAAGAGTCCGAAATCCACAACTCCTGGGAATACGTCGAGCACACTTTTACCGATTAGGTCTTCTCTCTTCACACAATCGATCGTCTCTCCGGCTCGGTTGAAATCCTTGAATATGAAATCATTCCCGCCGTCAACTGACTCATAGATGGCCACGGCGTTACTCATATTCTCAAACATCATTCGAAACCGCTCCTCGCCCTCACGAAGTGATTCTTCTGCGCTTTTGCGCTCGGCAATTTCCTGCTGCAGTCCGACGTTTACTTCCGCAAGTTCTGATGTTCGTTCCTGCACGCGTTTCTCCAGTGCGTCATGCGCCGCCTGTAGCGTGTTCCTTGCCCGACGCAGTTCCCCTGCCTGCGAGCCCAGCTTCGCAATAACCCCGACTATACGAAACAGGAGACTCGAATAATTCCGGACCACATCTTCCCTGACAACACGCATCTTCTCTGCTTCAGCGATGAGCAGTTCAGGATCTATGCCTATTTCCTCGGCTATCCGTCTGATATCATCCAGTTGCCCCACGGATAACTCTACTGGTGTAAATTGTCCTGCAAACATCGTCCCTTTGTGCTCGCAACCAATTATAATCGGCGCAACGAAATGACCGCCATGTGCAAAGCAATACATAATCTCAGGTTCTTCTGAATCGAGCGCACCACTCGCCATCTCCCGAAACGATTGGAAACAGCGCTCTTTTCCGGCAGCAGTTGACTGGATCAGGGAACAGAAACCGGTTGGGTTGCTAAACTCAGTCAACGGCTTGCACTCCTCTGAAAAAATGACCGAAGATGTGCCAACCGTCTCTGCAAAGTTATCCTGAATCAACTGCAGTTCACTGAGGTCCACGAGTTTTTTTAACGGTGGATTTCTCTCTTTATTCATCTATTTTCCCCTATAATCCCCCTGTATCCCTTAATTACTATTGTTATCCCCGTTAGTCAGGATAGGCATTATACGGAAAACCGCCTGCCGATTTCTCCATGCCCGCAACCATAGTCTGGAATACCGAAAACGGCATGCCAAGACCCATCATGTTGCCACCCCATCCACCAACTGCTCTTGCTCCAAGACAGAAGAACGAGCCGTTTAACCTCTGCTCCAGATATGGCTGCGCTGTCAGGTCTGCGCACACACCCCGAATCCCGATGGTGTCCATCCGAAAGCGATTGCCAGTCAGGAAGTTGTAGCCCTGAATCGCAAGCAACACCTGCTTTGGAAGGAGTCCGAGAATCACGAGATCAGGCACGATCCCAAGTTTTCCTGCAGGATATGCCACAGCCGCGTCCATAATTTCAGGCTGGATCGACACCATCCCGGAAACGGCATTAAGCGCAGCACCATGGGTCTCATACCGTCCGGTGTCATCCTCGCCAAAGAGTGCAAATTGCATATTGCCGCTTGCTTTACATGCATAGACCAGCCCGTCAGTAAAGTCTGCCGGAGACGCCGCAGTTTCCATCATGTCGGTGTATTTGCGCGTGCCCCCGAGTGACTTACTCTCCCGCTCGCCGACGAGACCAAGGGCGATAGCGGCTGCCGGACATCCCACATTCTCCCGGTTGAGCACTACCACCTCGCCATCCATCGCTGCGAGTCTCACCGCTTCACACCACGGAACTCCCTGATACTCCGCAGGAGATTTCGTGCCCTCCGGGACTACCTGCCCCTTCAGAACCAGTTTTACCCCCACTGGCTGAACCGACTGCTCTTCTTTGCCAAACATGTGCATAAATCGCGCACTCACGTCCTCAAAACCAATTTTGATATCTTCTTTTATGTTACTCACCCTTACCACATCCTATTTTTGGATTATCCACCTGCAAACCGGCAACCGTGCTGATGACTCCATCACAAGCCTGATTGTTGCCCTTTCCCAGATATCCCTAATATATACTATGGGGTGATAGGTATTAAGTTTGTTGTGCTCAGCGGCATCCTCATGATTATGAGCTGAAAACGCTCCCGCCACCTCATACTTTCTCGTAGAAATCTGTGGGATATTGTGGTTGTCCAAACACGCACCACGAAACATAAGATGATTTAAAGAAATAAGATGGCTAATATCATATTGCATCACGACACGATTTATTAAAACCCCGTAGAATGCGGGTAATCGGCACGTGAGTTATGGGATGATCTGATCTATGATCGCACACATCAACGGAACCCTGAATACAAAATCCCCTGCCAGCGCAATAATCGATGTTAGTGGCATCGGGTATGCGCTGCACATTCCCGCGTCAACATACGTCACGCTGCCCGAAATCGGAGACCGGGTGCGGCTGCACACTCACCTCCATGTAAGGGAGGATGCACTTTTACTATATGGGTTTGCAAGCACAGGGGAGCTTGAGTTTTTCAGGTTGTTGCTCAGCGTATCAAGGATCGGACCGGGCGTTGCTCTGAATATATTATCAGGAATATCCTATAATGAATTCAAATCTGCAGTATACAACGAAGACCCGGGGGTGCTAAGCAGCATCTCCGGTATCGGGACAAAGACCGCAAAACGCCTCATTCTCGAATTAAAAGACAAAATAACAGAAATACCGGTAGAAACCGGGCAGCCGCCGGATCTTGCAAGCTCTGCGATAGCGGGCATGATCTCACTTGGATACACGAGAGCTATGGCAGAGGCGGCTGTGCACGGGGCGTTACGGTCAGAACATGTCCATTATGTTGATGTGGGGGAACTGATCAAGGCAGCGCTCAAAAATGTGTAGTTAATAAAAATAAACAAGGTGAACCGGATGCAATCAAAAAACCACCCGCATATCGAGTATCTTGATCATCCTGCCGATGTCAAGTTCCGCGTCTTGGGAAAAACGATCGAAGAGGCGTTTGAGTATGCTGCGCTTGCCATGTTTGGCGCGATGATCGATACCGACACCGTGCAGCCGATAACAACGCTTGATATCGATCTCGATGCCGATGATTGTGAGGGTCTGCTTTACGACTTTCTTTCGGAACTGTTGTACCTGTTTGAAGTTGAGGGGATTGTGTTTTGCAGGTTTTGTGTGGAGCAAATTAAGCGGTGTGGTGACCAGTATCACATCCATGCGCACGCAACTGGCGAGGCAATCGACCTTGGCAAGCACCGGTTCGATGTTGGTGTAAAGGCAGTCACTTTCCACGACATGATGATTGAGCGAACCGATGCCGGGTACGCCGTGCAGGTGGTCGTTGATGCTTAAAGCACCTCGCCTGCACATGACCCTACCCACGATCGTATCGCCTCCACCCTGAAGAGATCGCCCGCAATGTGATAAATATTGCCAGGCAAACGATGATCATCAGAACAGCGATTGGAGATGAGGCGGAAAGCCCGTAAGAGATATATCGCTCGTAGATCAGGGTCGGTGTGATCATCGGGTAGTATGCAATCACGATGACTGCGCCAAACTCACTCATCGCCCGCGCCCAGCACATAATTGATCCCACAAGGATGTGGCGTGCTGCAAGCGGAACCGTAACTAGCGTGAATGCGCCCCAGTCCGATGCTCCGAGCGACCTGGCAACGTTTTCCAGGCGTGGATCCACGCTCTGGAATCCCTCCCGTGCCGAGTTGATCAGGAACGGCACCGAGACAAAGAGCATTGCAACCACGACTCCGGGCATCGCGTCCCTGAACTGGGTGACCTGTGACAACGGCTGCCCGAGCAATCCATGCAGCCCGAAAACCGTGAGGAGTGCGATGCCTGCCACCGTGTGCGGAACGATGATCGGGATATCCACGATGCTCTCGATTAT
>JAUVEF010000075.1 GCA_030594905.1 Methanosarcinales archaeon | reverse complement strand
GTCGTTCTTGGTCTTGATCTCCGCCCGTCCGCTCTGGTCCCCCTGGTGCGTGAGATCGATGAACACAGACCCGGCTGACAATGAACTATAGTATTCAATCTCACCAATATAAATATAAAACTCCGACACACGGGATACATTGGTGATGTTCACACACCCTTCCGTGAGATTGCCGGCTGTAGTGTTCCTGCTGATATTCACATTCCAGACATCCGCAGTCACAGTAAAGCTCCCATCATCCGGCACAACACCAAGCTTGCCATACGACCGCCCCGGAGCCACGATCGGGATGCCGCCGCTGCCAAGCTTGATTCGCTGCTGGCTCACGGTTGTGCTGCCATTGGCAAGCACGAGGTTATCGATGTTGCCTGGAATTGCCGAGAAATCAACAAAGACATCGCGTGCATGTCGTGCCTCGGCATCCTCTGACCATGACTGAACATACTGCACCCTGACAAACGCAATGACCGTCACGAGCAGCCCGAGAATCAGTATGAAGCTTACAACGGTTGAGATTGCACTGTTGTCAGAAAACATCCGGCAAGCCCCCTTGTGACTCATGCGACGACCTCCAGTCCGTGTTCGCAGATCTCATAAGTCATAATGTTCCTTGAGTGTTTTGTTCTCCGCATCTTTGTAATCTCAAGTGATAATTTAACAGTACTTTCATTTGCACGTCGGTGGTAATTCAGAAACAAGACGCCATCCGTTACGTATTCGATCATCCCAAATCGTGATGCATGTGGGTTTGATTTATCGGTTTCCGATGTGATTATGGATGTTGCTCCACTTGCTTTTATGATCTGCATAAGGTCGTATACGATCAGTCTTCGTTCGTTTTCGTTCTCAAATAGCATCTCAAATAGCGTTATTGAGTCAAATACACATCTTTTTGTACCAAACAACTTAAAGAGCCGCGGAAGTTCGCTTCGTATCCTGAGAAGCGATGTCTTGATATCGATCGCACTTAATTTCATCAGCAACAACTTGTCATCATCGACATATTTCTTAAAATCCCATCCGAATTCCTCGGCAGTAGCAATCAGGTTCTCTTCGTCATCGTCAAGGCTGATGAATATGCTGTTCTCACCGTTTTTCAGCCCATCATTGAGAAATTGCATCCCAAGTGTGGACTTTCCAGTTCCGAATGTTCCTATCGCCACTATGGTGCTGTTCTTTGGAATTCCACCCTGCATCTTTTCATCCAGCCCCTTCACACCGGTTTTGATCCGTTCCATTCTTATCCATCATCCATCATTTATCAGCCGTGCCATCCAACCTGTTTGACCTTCGATATTGCAAAACCGTAGTCTGTTGTGACTGATGTCTCGAATTTCACAAGATTCGCCATCTCGAGTTGCGGCAGAAGCCCCCTGAATTTCTTGACATGCATTACTCGCTGCCGTTTGGCTGCGCCGAAGTCATCCCATTCAAATATGAGGACCCCGTCAGCACAGTCTGCGATCTGCTCCTGCTTATGCACATCAACAATATTTGTTGTGAGCAGCGCGTACACAATCCCGTTCCATTTCTTTGATGCTCTCTGGAGACCGCGGAAGAAGGATATCACATCAGACCACTCCGTGGAATTGCCCGGGCTTGCACAGTACTCGGCGAGCGCGGTTATGGAGTCGATGACAATCGCGCTGTGGGGGGCATTCTCATCCAGATATACAACCATATCGTTAATCAAATCTTTTTCATATTTCATCTCCTTTAAAGAATTGAAAGATACTGCGGATTCGTTTATCCACTCGGTTGGTACCAACGATCTACTGAAATATTCATCTGAAAAGTCTTTAAATTCTATTCTATCTGATATTGCATACAAATCCTCCGGGAAGCACCGTGATAGCTCGTCATGTATATCTTCCCAATTTCTCGTGAGTGACATGTAACATATCTTATCTGGAAGTACAGTGTTTACAAAAGAGTCTGTGGGATACCCGTTTTGTTGTATTTCCAGCAGTGATAGCACTGATGTGTATGCGAAGTCGCTGTTTCCAGCGCCGATCTCACCAATCAGCAAAACAAAAGAACCTGCCGGAAAACCGCCTTTCAGTACAGAGTCCAGTGAGATGATCCCGGTTGGCATTGTGCCGGGTTGCGTATTATCTATCGTCCCCATTTACAGATTCGCTCCCAACTATTAGTCAGTATGCAACATACAAAAAGCTTTTTACATATCCCGTGCACTTATCAATTATGGGAAGTAGTGAACTTATGGGGCAGATAAGAGAGATCATCAACACCGGAGAGGTTGCATATGATCTCGAAGCTTACGATCAGGAGATACATGGTGACCTTGTCGATGACAGGATCCCTGACGGGTATACGGTGGTTGACCGGTACTGGGTGGATGAACCTTATGAGCTTGTGCAGGTTCTCTACGATACAGCGAAGAAAGTTCCAGTGTATCATGTGCTTGAACCCATGCTGACACCATTTGAGATGCGTTTGCTCGGGCGGTTGTACGAGGATCTTTCTGACGTGCTGACGCTCGATGACATCGATCTCGGGGGTCGTACTGCCGGGGGGCAGGTCGCTGAAGAGTTTGGCGAACCGGCGGGCGATGTGGGCGCTGATGGTGATGATGATAGTGTCAACGGCAGCGGTGACCGTGAGGTTGGCAGTGCGGGTAATGGCGATGGTACCGCCAAGATTGACGGGGACGGCGCTGAACAGTTCAAAAAGCAGGAGACTGGCAATGGGAATAATGGAGGGCAATCTAGTGGCGATGCTGTCAAAAACCGCGTTTTGCGAAAAAAAGCGCTGGAACTGCTTGGCTATTACTCGATGGACTTGAACCCGCGTTCCGTACACAAAATCCTGTATTTTCTTGAAAGGAATTATATCGGTTATGGAAAGCTGGATGCGATGCTTAAGGATTCACATATCGAGGATATATCCTGTGACGGCATTAATGTCCCCGTATTCATATACCATAACGTGCATAAAAACATCGAGACGAATGTGACGTTCGGCGAAGAATACTTGAACTCATTTGTGATCCAGCTCGTGCAGCGTGGCGGCAAACACATCTCAATAGGCAGTCCGATGGTCAACGCAACGCTTCCGGACGGATCACGGCTCCAGGCAACGCTTGGCAAGGAAGTGACCACCAGGGGCAGCTCATTCACGATTCGACGGTTCAAGGAAGACCCATTTACACCTATTGACATGCTCAACTTCAAGACGTGTTCAAGCGAGATGCTCGCGTACCTGTGGCTTGCAATCGAGAACAACAAGAGCATGATCCTTGCAGGCGGCACAGCATCCGGGAAGACCTCCGCATTAAACGCAGTCTCCATGTTCGTACCGCCTATAGCGAAGGTTGTCTCGATCGAGGACACAAGAGAACTGACCTTGCACCACGAAAACTGGATCGCGGGCGTAACTAGGGAAGCAATCATCGCTCATGAGGGCGTGGGCGAGATCAGCATGTTCGAACTGCTCAAAGCCGCACTCAGGCAGCGCCCCGAATACATCCTTGTAGGTGAGGTACGCGGCGCAGAAGCACTCACTCTATTCCAGGCAATGTCCACAGGACACACCACCTACTCGACGATGCACGCCTCAGACATCGAGACCCTCTTAAACCGGCTGCAAGGCGAGCCAATCAACGTGCCGCACGCCATGCTTCAAGCGCTAAACATCGTGTGTATCCAGATGCAGACCTACATCGGAAGCGATCGCGTCAGAAGGACGAAGACGCTTCTTGAGATCACAGGGCTCGACCAGAGGACCGGTGGCGTGAGGATCAATGACCTGTACACATGGGATCCTGCGAGCGACACATTCAATTACTCAGGTAACTCATACGTGCTTGACCAGATCATAGAGGAGCGCGGCTGGACAAGGAATCAGCTGGCGGACGCTCTATCTGAGCGCAAGGAGATCCTTGAGTATATGGCTGAAAAGAATATTAACAACTACAAGGAGATATCCCAGATCGTTCAGCAGTACGCACTCGACCCTGACGCTGTGCTGACAGCAATTCGGGAATGATCTCGATTTTCGGGCTACCTGGGTATCTTCTCGTGGTAGTCCTGTTTGGGCGCTATTCCGGTAGCTGTTTACCTCATCTTTCAAAGATCCGCCCTAAAACGATATTGGGCAAGCCTCTTCGTGTAGCTCCCCGAAACACTAATCCACCAGATACTGATGCAAACAAGTCCGCTATAAACTTCCCTCGTATGTGTTTAGCGCCCCCACACACAACCACAACCACACATCCTGCTGTTATGCGATCATTAAGCAACTTCAAGATCAGGTTAAACCTCCTTAAACACCGCCACAATATTGGATAACATTCGTGTAATTTATGAAATTCGTAATACTCGTGATTTATTTGTATGAATTCCTGTAAAAATGATTAAATCGCGAATTTCACGAATATGCAAATGGCATGAATCTAAATAATATATTTGCAGCGCTTGAGCCACCATAAAACAAATGGCTTCCAACGATCCGGTGACCCATGTTATGCTATTACAACACCTCATCACTCCGCAGATCCAATCGTTTCAGTTCAACCGTCTGCCACCTTTCGCTCATAGGGGTACCATCGCAAAAGTTTCATGAGTCTGTTGTGCATCGACAGACCGGGTCTGCCACCCAACGCTCAAAGGTGTATCGTCGCAACTGTAGCTCAACACGACGCCCAGACCATTATCCATTGATAGTATCATGTACAGAGTTGTATTAGCATTCGAGGAGAAGACCCATGTTTCGTAAGCTGCCATGTCCACCCCGGACAACGTGCTAAGATTGTAGCTGTATACCCATTCGCGCCCCTCATCCCGGCCCTTTTTTCCGTATTCCTGCTGGGCAGAGAGTACACACCCCGTGCTGGTGCGAACCTCCAGCGCAGTCCCGTGAGTGGTACCCACAATAGCCCACACGGCGTCGCCCTCAATTACTTCCAGCCCATCCATGAACCCCACAATCACGTTATTCGACTCATCAACAGGCAGTGGCACTAAAAGCGTGGTCTCTTCCAACGTATCGATTGTGAGTCCATACACCATCCTGGCATCTCCAATACTGCCCGATGATAGTGATATGCCGGAAACAACAATTCCGGTCATGAGGATCATCGCGCTCAGTTGCAGCCCCCGGGCCTTCCACCGTGAAATGTCCTCCGGAGATTTTCTGCTACCGCTTAACACCGCATACGCGGAGAGGATGCCAAGAATCAGGCTGATATAAAAGGGTATGAAGTACATGAACCCGGCGACCACACATGATATACCCTCATTGGATGAGCGTGACACCAGAGCGGGGATAAATATCAGACTGGGTGTGAGGCAGATCACAGTTATGGTGATTCCGGGCAGTATGGGGCATGTGAATTTTTCGGGTTCTCCCTTCGCGTAATCGAGGTGCATATAAGAGAAGACGGTGGCTACGACGATCCCTGTCAGTAGTAGAATGATCTGAATCGACATATGTCGAATGGTGCCGTGAAATATAACTGCAACCACCAAGAAGACATACAGACCAACAAGAAATAGGCTGAGCACGCCGCCGTATATGCAGGATATTTTCAGTATCTTCAGTCTCGTTTCGTTTTTCATGGTCTATCCCTATAATGTCCAGTCACTCTACGCAACCATTCATTTACGAAAAAGTATATTACCAGTCCCGCCCGAAGGGCATTTCTTACTCGCAAACTATCCACCAAACTATTCACCAAACTTTTCACAAAAGTTTGATCAAAAACTGACTTCCAACCCGGAGGGCAGTTTTTACTCGATTTTTTGTGAAAAAATCGTTTCATTCGCTCACGCCCCACGTCTCGACCACGCTCCCAGTCTCCATATCAACGAGCGCGGAGACCGATGCATCCACCCAGGTCACGCTCAGGCACGTCTTCTCCGCATAGAACTCCGCTGCAGTCTCAGGAAGAATTCTTCGTACAGTCAGAACGCCAGCGTCCGCACCATCCGGTAGCACGCTCGCAATCTCCGGATTCTGCATCGCAATTCCGATTGCATCCTGCCTTGTTGCGTCAGGAATCGCCTCGAGAAGATAACCGATCCGGATAAGCTTCTGATTCTGGTATGCGAAATCATATAGATCAGGATGCAAGCACCCGGGCGACGTAGCAGACACACGGAGGTGTGTTACGCCCACCTTCTCCGATTTTGAGATTGTCACGTTGCCATACACCACGCCATGGTA
>JAUVEF010000150.1 GCA_030594905.1 Methanosarcinales archaeon | reverse complement strand
CGCGGTATGCCTTTTCCACCCGCTCCCAGCGGTTATCCCGGTCCATTGCATAGTATCTACCAGAAACAGTACCTATCCGGTATCCTTTGTATCCATCGACCGCATTTATATATTCAAGTGCGCTCCTCGGAGGAACGTCCCGCCCATCGAGGAATGCGTGCACCTCTGTTCTGACATTGTTCTCTGACGCAAGTTCCATCAAGGCGCGAAGGTGTGTGATATGGCTATGCACACCGCCGTCCGAGACAAGCCCCATCAGGTGGAGGCAGGAATCATTCGTCTTCGCGTGAACGATTGCCTTTCGGAAAACCGGATTTTCGAAGAACGTCTTATCAGATACCGCCTTACTTATGCGGGTCAAATCTTGGTACACGACCCGTCCGGCACCGATATTCAGGTGCCCGACCTCAGAGTTCCCCATCTGCCCGGCTGGAAGCCCGACAGCCTCACCCGACGCCTGCAACGTGCAGGTTGGGTAACGTTCGCAAAGCGCGTCGAGATTTGGCGTCTTCGCGTGTGCGATTGCGTTTCCTTCCCGTGATTCGCTCAGCCCGAACCCGTCAAGGATCATTAGTATCAACATTTTGTATATTTCCCCCGTAATTTCTCGATGCAACATATATCCCGATAAGCGCGATCACAACCGCCCCCCCGATCGAAAACATAAGCTGCTGGATTCCATAATTCTGGTAAATTCCGGTAGTTGCGAGAATATATGCGCTCGCACTCCACAACAGTAGTCCGGTGGCAATGACAAAGAATGGAAACGCCCCTGCCTTGCCGATAGGCTTTTCCTCAAGGTGCAGATCGATGATCTTCCCGAAACCAAGGAACAATCCAGCCGCCACATACCACCAGACCGAGGCTTGCATAAAGATTGTCGATAAGACGATATATCCCAGGAAAATGTCGCCTGCGATTCCTTCCCAGCAGGCATCGGCGCCCTGGATCGTGGCAATGATCCCGATCAGGATCGCTGCAAGATATGTGACAAAACTAATTCTACCCTTATATAGCGACTCGGTTGCAGTTTCGCGGTACTTATCTATAGACTTCCCGATTCCAAAGCCGTTATACAGTAGATATGTTCCAACAGTTCCAATGATGGCGGCGACTGCAAGTTCGGGACGGTTTATCAACGATGATGCAGCATAAGCGATGCAAGCAAGCCCGACCGGGATGAATAATGCACCTCTAACCTTTGGATCGGAGATAAACTCCTTGAGCAAGTAGTATGTGCTCTCTATGCTCTCGCTCTGCTTCACCCGGATCCTTTTCACCGAATTTATCTTTATCCTCGATGCGATGATCGGCAGTACCGCCTCATCCTCGGCTCCGTCAGAGACAAGGATCACATTGTCAAATCCATGCCCGTCAAGAAGATCATCGATCTGTGAAGCGATCTTGCTATCTGAGATCACCCCCACATCGTAATCGCCGGCGATGCTGACGATCTCAACCGCTGCCCCGGCATCGATTAACCGATCATATTCCTCTATTCCGCCGAAGATGGTGTTGACGTCCGAATCCTCGGGATCTGCTACCGCAAGTCTCGTTGCTGCATCTATGTTCGCAGATCTCCCGATAACAGGGCTTGCGACCTCAGCTTTCCGTCCGAGGTCATCATCCCGATCCAGACACAACACCAGTGTCTTCATGACCTTTATAGTAGATCTGAACGTTGAAGTAACATCAGATCTTCTGTACTGATCTTCTCTCCTTGCCTGAACAGGTCGTATATAACCTCTGCTTCCTTCTTAGCCTTTATTCGTTCCACTTTCCTCTTATCCTCCCTACCCCGTTTCGAGATGCTGTTGATCAGCCGATCCAGTTCTCGAATCTCTTTCTGGGCTTTGATGAATAGATGATGTTGATCGTCTGCTTCGTCTTGAATCTTCACGAATTTCTTGTGAATGCGATCTGATTTGGATCTGATGGTCTCGCCTTCCTTGAAGGCGTTAATCATCTTGTCATGGTATTCCTGCGCCATATCTGCATATTCCGTGACTGTTTCGTGGCATCCGGATGCTTTCTCGCGGATATCTTCCAGTTCATCAAGTGCCTGTTTTAGTCCGGTGTTTTTCTCAATCGCGTCTTTCTTTGCCTTGTACTCAGCGACCAGTGCATTGATCTGGGTGACTAAACCTTTTTCCTTGTCCGATGACAATACCTGAGTTTGCTGCTTGAATTCAAGTTCGTCGATCATCTGTTTCAGCTCTTCAACAGGTGTGCCGGTGATATTACACTCCTTTTTAATTTTTGCGATTTTGGCGTTGGTCTCGTTGATTTTCTTGTTGTAATGATCCCGCCCCGTCTTGGACTCGCTCACTTTCTTGTTGTACTCGTCGCGTTCGTGCTTATAATGCTGCGCTTCATCCATCAGCATCTTTGACGTGCGATTTAATTCATTGCGCTGCGAAGACCATGTACTTGATTCGTTATTTAGTTTATTGCGTTTGTTTCTAAACTCTTCAAGTTCTTTTACAAGTATCGCTCTTTTATCCTGTAGCTCTTTCAACATTTGCTTGGTATCCTCCTGTTTTGGCGTGATGTTCGCCCTGTATCTATCTGTGATACATCCCGAATAATCGGAATGATCGCTCTTAAGTCCTTTGTATCGACTGCTACATCTGCATACGGTTTCAGGATCGGTTTTGCATGAAATGCGATTGAATATCCGGATTCCCTAAACAAATAGATGTCGTTTGCGCCATCACCGATTGTGATACACTCGCACGGTTCGATCCCGCATTTGCGAGAGAGTTGTTCGAGTGCGTGCGCCTTTGAGTCAGCCTCGGTCAGGTCGCCTGTAACCTCTCCTGTGAACACACCACCATTTGTAGCCAGATCATTGGCGATTACGTGATCGATGCCGAGCATATCTTTGATAGGTCGTGCAGAGATCATGAAACCGCAGGTGATCATGGCAGTCGCGAGCCCCAGCTCCTTAACCGATTCCACCAGTTCCTTTGCGCCGGGCATCAGCGGGAGTCGGTCTATAACGGCGTTTGCACGCTCGATGCTAAGCCCCTTGAGTAGACTAACACGCTTGCAGAGTGCTTCACCGTAATCGAGCTCTCCGTTCATAGCCTGCCTCGTAATCTCGGCAACCTGATCACCAACACCGGCAATGGCAGCAAGCTCGTCGATAGTCTCTGCATCTATAAGCGTGCTGTCCATATCAAAAACAACCATCTTCATCGCGTCATCCCGTTCATATCAGTTACAGTCGAGTCCTATATCCACAAAGTAGTCTGTACATCTACTTAAAGGTTCATTATGATTTTTGGGATTCGCCCGGACATATCAGATATGTTGGATATGCCAGATACAATCATATATGCTTGACATCGGCACCCGAATTGCTTGCATGTGTAATTATGCTGCAACCACCAATTGTCTCATCCAGAAACTCTCGTGCAAGACATGCCGCATGATCTGCGTCCCTCTTGTTATCTGTGATGCCGTATATAACCGGTCCGAATGAACTCATTCCAGCGCCGCATGTGTTTTCCTGCATGAGTTCGATCATCTGCCGGATCTCAGATCTCTGAAGGGAGATTTCACGTCTCTTAAAACCGGTCTTCTGTATTCTGTTTATGGAATCTCCAAATGACTCGATATCTCCCTCGACCACTGCCGGAAGCGTCTCCATGAGGATGATGTGCGAGAGTTCCTGCACCTCAGAGATTGGGATCGGGCACTCCTGCTTGAAGATGTCCACCTCGTTGTCATCATGCGCGCCTCTTGCGTCAGGAATTGCAAGCACAACCTCCCAGCGGGGAAACGGGCGCTGGAAGAGGATTGGGGCGGGCGGGGATCTCGATGCGGCAGACGGCTTGAACGCGCCCTTCTCGCTGAAGCGGTGCCCGCCATCGAGGATGAAGCCACCGCTTTCAAACGATGCGACACCAATCCCAGATGTCCCGCCGCGTCCTGATTTGATTGCGATATCCCGCACACTCAAGCCCAAATTATACAGATTGTTCACAGCCATGCCCGCAGCAAGCGCGCATTGTGTTCCGGAGCCAAGCCC
>JAUVEF010000054.1 GCA_030594905.1 Methanosarcinales archaeon | reverse complement strand
TACCAGCCCGTCTCGCACCATGAGTTGTAGCAGCCGCATTGCTGCCACTTAAGAACCGGTGCTGCAATTTCGCTTCCATCCGCTGCGCAGGTGAGCGGTGCGAGGATGAGTATTATTGCGATGGTGTGGTGTTTCATGATTATTCTCCGATCTTTAACACCCGCAGTTCAGCGAATATCCTGTCGAATCGTTGATATACCCCATCAGTAACCGCACATCAAGGACATTGATGTGTCCGTTGCCATCAATATCGCAGGCGCAAGCATGGACATGCGTGCCTGTGACGACATGCTCCAGCAGGCGCAGGAGATCAACCGTGTCGATATTGCCATCGCCGGTCATGTCGCCGCACATTGGCATGACCAGCGGCAGGTAATCGCGATTCGAGCTGCCGATAAGATGCAGCGTATCGCCAAACCCATCGTTGTTGTTGTCAGTTCCTGCGTAGTCACTCCAGTAGTTGCCGCCGATCTCGGAACCGCCGACGATGTTTGGTCCCGTGGTGGGTGTGGTGTTCCAGATGTTGCCGGTACCGTCATCGTGAGCGTTCACGGTGTTTGCGAAGTGGTTGTTATAAATAAAATTACTATCCGAATTATAAAACCACATTCCATTAGGCATGTTGTCAATTACAGTATTTCCTGCAATCACATTATTATTCAGATTATTGTATAATCCAATACCGCCACCATAAGCACCAATATTTGAATTTATAGTATTATCCATAATATTATTATGTCTACAAGAGTCAAATATAAAAATCCCTGCGTGCCCATCGTTCGAACTTACAATATTATTCACAATAATATTGTATTCACATGATGCATACAAAAGAATACCACCCGCACCACCCGGACCATTTGAGTTTGCGGTATTATTCACAACTGTATTATTGTTGCTTGAAAGTCCCATCGCAATACCACAATAGTCGCCTCCAGATGCGTTATTGTCGCTAACTGTATTATTATTCGAAGATGCCACAAGATCAATATTATATAGTGTATTTGAATTAGCAACATTCTTTGTAATGGTATTATTACACGAATGTTCTATATAAATACCATACGTATTATCAAATACATTATTATCCACAACTCTATTATTAGTTGAATTATATAAGTAAATGCCACACTGACCATTATACTCTGTGATATTTGTTATCGTTGAATCAGTTGAATATACAAGTAACACACCTTGTAAATTTCCGGTTAACCTCATGTCCCTTACCGTCATATTCGTAGAGTTGACGATTCCTACATAGCCAGCATCGTCCGAAACCTCCTGATCATGCAGACCAACCCCGTAATAGATTGGCTTTCCGCCCACCGTATTGCTTGTATCGATCTTCTGGACGTAATGGGATGGATTCTCGCCAAGGATGCCGAAGTTGTAGCTGTTTCCAGTCATCACGTTGTTTTCAAGTCTGTTGTTGCTCGAGTGACGCAGGTAGATACCTCGAATGTTACCTGATGCGGTGTTTCTTCGAAGTGTATTGTTGCTCGAATCGGATAGCAGGATGCCGCGGTAATCACCCGAGTTTGCGATATTACCGGTGAGTGTGTTGTTGCTCGAAGAATTGAGATAGATGCTGCGGTTGCTGTTTAATGCGTTGTTGTATGACACGTTGCAGTGATCCACGCCATTGCCAAGGTAAAATCCAGCCTTCGTGTTGCCTGTTGCCCCGGTCGCGGTAAACCCGGTGATATTCACATAATCTGCGGTCACGTTGAAGACGTGTTCTGCCGCCGATGCCGCCTGCACCGTCACTACGTCCGCACCATCACCCCGGAGCGTGAGTGTTTTGTTCACGATTATGTTTTCGGTGTATGTTCCGATATGCACATAAATCGTGTCGCCGGCGTTTGCGCTGTTGATTGCTACCTGTATCAAGTCATTCTCGTAAACGTCGTGGTCTGCTGCACCCGCGGTGCAGGCGAATGCTGCGAGGATGAGTATCGCTGCTGTGATATATTGCTTCATGCTCCGTTCTCCGGTTTAGCACGGACAGTTCATCGAGTATCCTGCCCTGTCCACGATGTAGCCCATCAAGAGCCGCACGTCAAGTATGTTGATTTGTCCGTTGCCATCAATATCACCGGCACACTCATGGGCGATCGGGTTGCCAGCGGAATTGACGCAGTGTTTCAGTAGCAGCACGAGGTCGTACGTATTGACCGCACCATCATCAGTAACGTCGCCGCAGATCGGTTGCTCTGGCTGACGCCCGTTCCCGCCGTCCCAGCCTGCGAGGCGTGCCATCATGTGCCAGAAGGCTCTGCCTTTCTGCTGGCAGTTCAGACAACGCGAATGAGCGCATGAACACGACACACATTCGCCCGGGTGTGCAGTACACCATTCGTCAGCCCAGTTTCCACCATCATAATTACATGAGTCAGTTGCGCCCCGGTCAAGGAAGTAGTTGCCATCCGGGTCGTAGCTCTCGATGTCTGCAAAATCGAAGAGAACTGAGTCGTGTGCGATGCAGTGGGCACGGATCTGGTTGTTGCGCTGGTTAACGTTCCCTTCAACACCGCCGCCATTCAGATGTCCGGTCATATAGATGAATATGACCTCCGGATAGTCTGCCTCCAATTCGGTCATGAGGTTAAGGTATTGTTGTATCTCGGCTTCATCACCATTCACCTGCCCGCACCACGACCACATCACGACATTCCGATCGTTATTTGAATTGTCCAGCATCGTCCGTGTTCGAGTCGCCCATGTGGTCCGATCAGGGTTGCCAAGATCGCCCGAGGGTGTGGAGTCATGCAGGGATAGTCCACCGTTGGTTCCATCGTTATCGTACCAGTACATAGAACCGGCATCGCCCCTTAACAAACTCATCCCGGTCACGATCTGGCTTCCGTGTGATGTGTGACCGTACGAGAGGTTAAACGTGTCCTTAGCCGCCGTAGTCCATTCATCCGGAATCTCCGAGAGATCCGTGCACGTATGGTCTATTATGATCGCATCTGCGCATGTAGACGGCACCACCGCTAGTATTGCTATCATTGCAAGCATTATTAGTCCGTTCTTCATAATTGTATCCTCCGTTATATGTGTTATTAGGTATCTATCGCTGCACATTCCAGACAACGATTGTACGTACGTAAGTAGATGCAACACCCTACGTAACCGGTAGTATATAAAATTAACCATCTGACGTTTGTGTAATGGCATTCGTAACAAATCGTTATGCATGTTGCAGGATATGTAAAATTATGTGATTTGCGTAGCGTTTCTTGAACCCGTGAGTTTTGTGAAGTGGTGTGGCGGGTGCTAAACATGGGTTTGCAGATACAAACGCCGCTCCTGCAATCTCTTTATGTACCGCCTGCACACAACAATCACCCATGACCCGCCTGATCTTTGATCCGTTCATGGGCGCATCCGGCGACATGATCATCGCCGCTATGATAGATCTCGGCGCAGATCAAGCACACATAACGGATGTTATGGAATCTGTGGCACCGGTTACCGTAAAGATCGGCAGAACGGTAAAGAATGGGATCGCAGCAACCAGCGTATCGGTTACGCCTGAAGATTCAGCGATTCACACATATCCGGATATTGTAGCTGATATCAGGGAGTCAGAACTTCCAGATCAGATCATCGAGGACGCAACTGCGATATTTGACCGTATTGCATCCGCAGAATCCAAAATCCACAACGTATCAAAGGATCGACTCCATTTTCATGAAATCGGGCAGGCTGACGCAATAGCAGACATAGTCGGGGCGTCGGCTGCGATCCATGATCTCGCACCGGACGCGATCTTCTGCAGACCGATCGTGACTGGCACAGGATATGTGAAGACGGTTCACGGAACACTCCCTGTGCCAGCGCCCGCGACGCTTGAGATACTCTGCGGTTCGGGGTTGTTGTGGGGCTACGGGGGCATCGAACACGAATTGCTGACGCCAACCGGCGCCGCGATTCTTGCGCATCTGACATGTCCGGAACCTGACAATAACCTCGCTACCCCTGTGAACCCCGCCTCATGGTCCGGGTGCTCCGCGATCCGTGCAGGATACGGCGCTGGAAAGGCAGATCTAAAGATTCCAAACGTTTTGCGTGTTATTCTTTGCGAGAACGAACCCCACGATACCGGACTTCTGCGGGACGACATCGCGGTGCTCGAAACATCGGTCGATGACGTGACTGGAGAGGTGCTTGGCAGCCTGATCGAGGAACTGATCGCGATGGGGGCGCATGACGCGATTATGATCCCTGCGACGATGAAGAAAGGGCGGAGCGGGCATTTGATCCAGGTGATCACAAAATCAATCGATTCCGAACGGGTTGCGCGTCGGATCATCGAGGAGACTGGGTCGCTTGGCGTGCGCATATCACCAACCAAGCATAGATTGATCGCAAATCGGAGAATCTCGCCGATTGATATTGAGATCGGCGGCAGCAAGTATGTGGCTGTGATCAAGATCGCAACCGACGATTCCGGCAATGTCCTGAACATATCCGCTGAATTTGAGGATGCAAAGAGGATTGCGCGTCTCACGTGCGTTCCGGTGCGAGAAGTGATGCGCAGAATCGTGGATCAAGCATGGAAACGCGATTTTTCTGAGATTTGAGAATCTACCAGCGAATTGCCGGTCAGAGTGTCCATCCACCCTTTGCCACAACATCAACATTTACATCCGACGCCCTCCAGATATAGCACCAATGCCTGAGATGCCGTCCGACGATCCGGTCGAGATTCTGGTGCGCCTTGCAAAGGACCGCGAGATTGACCCGTGGAATATCGATATCATCGAGGTTACAGACAAGTTCCTGCAGTATCTCGAGAAACAGCAGTTCGATCTGAGTTATTTCGGGCGAACACTCCATTACGCTGCGATCCTCCTCCGGATGAAGGCTAACGCTGCAATAGATGATGAAGAGCAAGTAGAAGAAAAAATAGAGGAGTTCGATCACTTTGATGTCGAGGAATATCCGATACCAGAACCGCAGATACGCAGGCGATCAAAACGACCGGTGACACTCGACGAGTTGATTTCCGAGCTGAAAAAGGCGGAAAAAGTCGAATTGCAGAGAAAAACGCGAAAGAAGGTGGTGGAAGAGAAACCATTGATCACGACCGAAGATGTTCTCAAAATTGCGCACGAAGAGAATATAGAGCAGACTATCGCGGAGGTGCAGATGGTTTTACACGAAAAATTTAAGCACAGTGACGTTGTGATGTTGGGCGAGTTGCTGGATCCGGATACCGACTTGATTCTCACATACATATCGCTGCTGTTCATGGCGACCAGAAAGCAGATATGGCTGGAGCAGCCAGAGTTGTTCGGCGAACTGTATATCAGGGCGCAGGAAGGTGTTTTGGATGTATGATGCAATCGTAGTCGGAGCCGGCATAAGCGGGCTGTTATCAGCGCTCGCACTTGGGAAGCATGGAAAGAACGTGCTGGTTATAGAAAAGAGTGGGCACGTTGGTGGAAATTGCAACAGTTACTGTGTCGACGGTTTTTGGGTTGATACGGGACCCCACGCGATCACCCACCTACTCAAAGGTCCACTCCGCATGTTGATGGATGAGTATTTTGATTACATCCCAGCGTTCGTTGATTATGGCACCTATTATGCCCGTACACCTGCCGGCATCCGCCCGATACCATCGAACTTGCGCGAGTTTGTGACGTTTGACGCGCTCCCGCGAAAAGACCGCCTGATGCTGTCCCAGGCGCTGACAAAAGCATTAACACTCTCTACATTCGGCATCGACACGTCAAAGACGTCTATATATTCCTGCTTGCCGCGTCATCTGTCCAAACAGACCTACGATTTTGTTGACACGATCGCATATTTCCTTTCAGGGAAATCCATGAAAGAGACCTCCGTTTACCGCGTTCTCTACGGCAGCAGTTTTGTGCGGGATAGTGCGATGTATGAAACCGCGGACCAGCCGATAGCAGACCAGCTTGCAGAGCAAATAACAAATATAACTGGTATTCGCAGGCTAATCACCAATAAAACCGCTCATGCACAGGCATACCCAAGAGGCGGTCTCAAAGCTCTGCTTAACTCTGTGCTGCATTCACTCCCGGATAATGTTGAGATCAAGACGAATTCATGCGTTGATCGCATTCTGTTTAAAGATGGGGTCGTATGCGGCGTGTCCACGGATGATGAGTCGTATGATGCAGAGATCGTTATCCATTCAGGGTTTGCAAAGGATCTTCCAGCGCTCATCGAAGATCTCCCTGTCGAGTATCTGCATGACCTCGGACAGATAGATCAGGCACTAAGCATGTGTATCTGGCTCGGACTCTCCCAACAGATGAAAGAGTTCGATTATATTGGTTCTGAGATATGGTTTCAGGAAAAAGCGTACTGGGCAATGCCAATAAGCAATTACTCATCCACGATCGCTCCGAAAGGGAAGCAACTCGTTGGATTCATGTTTGTTGTGGAGGACTCGGTGAAACGCGAGAAAGAGAGGGCATGGGATACTTTGCATCGGGTATTCCCCGGCATCGAAAAATACATCGAGATGACTCATTATCAGGTTACAACCCCTGAGAAGGCTGCTGTGAGCATTAAAGGCTACATCCCCGAGGTCAGGACCCCTCTGAAGAACCTATACCTCGTCGGGACCGATGCCGCTGCCGAGAGCATGGGCATCACGAGAGCAGCCTATTCTGTGCTCGATCTGGTCAAATGCATGAAAGAGGATGGTTATATGAGGTCAGGCAGACTATGACTCCGGCAAACCGCGCCATAAACCAGTCCGCAAGCAAACCCGCAAACCCGCAAATCATGTTCGCGATATCGAGAATCGAGAATATGATGTATCAGGTGACATTCGATCCTGCTCTGCAGAAAGGCTTGATTTCAGCCAATGTTTCAGTCATAGATGAGGCTGATCTCAATGACGTGCTATTTACCTTCAGGAGAGTGATGGGTGGTGGACTTGCGGTCGGATCGTACATAAAAGTGATCAGAGATTCTTCCTCGATCGGGAAAATCGCCCTTAAAGACCGTGAATGTGCAATCGTGACGCCGTGCAGCATCACAATCGATGGCGTCCTGCTCAAAAGAGGAATCCCGGTGCGACCCGTATTCGGAGGTATCGTGCAGATCGAGAACGGAGTTCCTGTGCGGTTTACTGACATTTTAACTTACGAGAGCACCACTATTGATCCGATTGACGTGCTTATGTCGCAGGACATGACCTCGGTAACCGACGTCATCGCAACAGGATCCGGAAAGATCCTTGCAAATATGAGGATTGTACCAATGCATGCACGAGAACGGGTCGAAGATGCGCTCGACACGTTGAAGTCGGCTAACTTTGACAGCGTCCTCTGGGTGAGTGAGCCAAACACTGATGTGCTCGGCGTCCCGATCGAGCGCGACCACGTTGGCATCGTTGCAATCGGCGGGACAAATCCGATGGCAGCGGTGCAGGAGCAGGGTACACCGATCCGCACCCACGCGTTCTCAGAACTGGTCGATGTCGGTGAGATGGAGACCATCATATAAACGATTCTTCCACA
>JAUVEF010000163.1 GCA_030594905.1 Methanosarcinales archaeon | reverse complement strand
ATTCCCATTACGGTCCTTATCTGTGAGGATTGCGAAGAACCTGTAATGGACCGGGCAATCGCGGATCGCCTGGCAGAAATCTTTGAAAAAGAAGGCTCTGATGCATGGTTTGCAAGGGAGGCAGAGGAATTCCTTCCTCCTGGAACCACTTGTCCAAAGTGCGGTGGCACAAGAGTTCGCAAAGAGATCGATATACTGGATGTCTGGTTCGATTCAGGGGTAAGCCATGCAGCGGTCCTGGAGACCCGGAAAGGGCTTTCCTCTCCGGCTGCCCTTTATTTGGAAGGAAGTGATCAGCACAGGGGATGGTTCCAGAGCTCACTTCTTACCAGCGTTGCGACCAGACACAAGGCACCCTACGAGGCAGTGCTTACCCATGGTTTTGTTGTGGACGGGAAGGGAAAAAAGATGTCCAAGTCAGTGGGCAATGTCATCCCACCGGCTGATGTCATCAAGAAATACGGAGCAGAGGTGCTGAGGCTCTGGGTCTCAGCAGAGGACTACCAGGATGATATAAAGATCTCAAACGAGATACTTCAGCGCCTGACTGAGGCGTACAGGAAGATCCGCAATACTATCCGTTACCTTCTCAGCAACCTATCTGACTTTGACCCGGAAAAACACTCCTTGGATCTTGACCGGCTGGAGGCCCTTGATCGCTGGGCCCTGGTGAGGCTTGGAGAAATAACTACAAATGTCAAACATGCCTATAAGGAGTTTAAGTTTCACGGTGTGTTCCGCCAAATACAACAGTTCTGTATAGTTGACCTAAGCGCCCTCTACCTTGATATCTTAAAAGACAGGCTCTACTGTGAGCACCCGGAGGGTCGTATCCGCCGTTCTGCCCAGACAGCCATTTACAGTATTGTCCATGATATATTGCTTCTTATGGCCCCGATACTTTCATTCACTGCTGAGGAGGCCTGGAGCCACCTGCCGGGCGCTGGGACTGAGAGTATTTTTCTGGCTGAGCTGCCCGATCCTCCGCCCATTTCCATTGATAAATCGTTCAGTGCTGATTGGGAACTCCTATGGAAAATCCGGGGAGAAGTTACAAAGGCACTGGAACTTGCCAGGAAAGAAAAACGGATAGGCCTTGCCCTGGATGCCAAGGTCCTGATAAGGACTGCAGTCCCCGTTCAGTCGGCTGCATCCGAAGACATTGTTTGCACGGACACCACACTCGTATGGGGCGAGCGTGTTGCCATCGAGGGATATTTATTCGAGGCGACTGATTTCAGCGTCGGCAGAGCATCCGAGATCAGGCTCGGGGAATCGGTCTGGGTGCTTGTCACGGTGTATGAGAACGATTCGGTGGTGTGGCGCGAAGTCTTCAGCACCAACGAGACCGTTATCGATTATGCATACAATGCAAACGAAAGCTCATACACGTTCGATCTCAACTGCACAGAAACATATCTCGAGAACGAGGCTGACCGGATACGGGTACATGCCAGCAAGATCATTATCGGGAGCAACCCGCCGATCCAGTCAATCACGGTCCAGGCGTGTATCATCCCGCCGATAGAGCTCATATCCTTTAGCGAATGGATGAACAACACATTCTCTGTGACCAAGAGCGCAAGCAAAGAGGTCTATGTCCGGGAACAGGCATTCATCGAGCTTAGGATAACGAATCTCAGCATGGCAGATCGTGTCGAGGTCGCCGATTCGATCGCTGACGAGTTCGTGGTCGATCCAGATCGTGATCTCTACTGGGATTATTCGCGGGACACGTATCGATACTCGATAACGCCGCTTGTACCCGGTATGCACACGCTACCCGCTGCGAACGTGTCAGTGTGGTGCAAAGGGTGGCGGATCAACATCACGAGCGACATGCCGGAGATCACTGTGCAGGGTCCCTACGTCACGATTACGAAGACCATGGAACCTACTGACAATGCAACGAATGTTACTACCGGTATAGTGAATATTACTAATGGTGTGGTAAATGTTACTAATGGTGTAGTGAATATCACAGTGCGCGCATGCAATGAGGGAACTCATGCTGCGATGGTGTACGTCTTTGACGCGATACCGGATGGTGCCGAACTGGTTAATGGCACGCTTGGCTGGAGCATGGTGCTAAACCCGGCATCGACCGAGCACACCAGTGAATATGTGAACACATATACAATAAAAATTAATGAAACGGTTACGCTTCATAGTGCGGTTGTATATTATCAGACGGCAAGGCAGGTCGATCTGGTGCGAGACTACAAACCCGCGGCGACCTTTGAACTCGAGAAATATATAAATCCCAAGTTCTATTCAGCCAGGGCAAGATCCTCGGAAATCCTGATTAGGTATGGTGCTGATATAGGCGCGGCGGCGGATAATGCGACTGCTGATAACGCGACCGCTGATGCCACGAATGTTACAGCCGCCGATGCGCCAGTTGAGACCGCGGACGCTACATTGGACGACACATCGAATGAGGTGCCGGGCGAGACTGGCGAAAGCCAGCCGGCAACAGATGGAAATGAGGATGAAAATGAGAACGATAAAGAAGGAGAAGCGGAGAACGAGGGGGCGAATGGATTCGTGGAGAAAATAAAAGCGATGCCAGGATTCACATCGATGTTTGCAATCATCGGGCTTCTTTCAGGATATCTGGTTATCAGATCCGGTTCTCGTAAGTCATGACGACGTTTAAGGAATTTGCAGATGTTTGCGAGGAAATCGAGGGGATTTCCAGTTCACTTGAGATAACCACAGTCGTGTCGGCTCTTCTACAACGAATCAGTGAAAGCAGCGACCCTGACTCAGAACTTTCGATCGTCTCCCGGTTCGTCATGGGAAATGTGTTTCCTGACTGGAGCGCGGTCGAACTGGGCGTTGGTCCCTCGCTTTTGTACGAATCGATATCAAGGACTGCTGGAGTATCGGTTAAGCAGATCAAGCAACTGATACGCGAGACTGGCGATGTTGGCGAGGCGGCACGGGTTGCACTTGAAACCGGAGTTGCCGGATCACCGGGGGCGCGGGCAACGCAGACGACGTTTCTTGATTTTACTGATAGCGGTGTGGGAGGCGACGATGGCGGCAGTGGAGATGGCAAGGGCGGAAGCGGGGCAGACGGGCACCTCACAATCGTCGAGGTCTTTGAGAGGATGCTCTCGATTGCGCAGGCGTCAGGTAAGGGTTCGCAGCAGATAAAAATAAAAAATCTTCAATATTTATTCGGCACAGTGTCCCCCTTAGAATCACAATATATCGCACGCATCGTGCTTGAGGAACTCAGGATCGGCGTAGGTGAGGGGCTTGTCAGGAACGCAATCGCACAGGCATTCGGGGAAGACGCAGGCGCGGTCGAGCGTTCATACATGCTGATCAACGATCTTGGCGAGGTTGCGGTCACCGCGTTCCACCACGATCTCGAGCAGGTGAGTATTATGCTCGGAAGACCGATCAAGATGATGCTTGCCCAGATCGGCAGCTTTGACGACGTCACAGGGGCGTATGCCGCTGAATGGAAGTTTGATGGCGCACGGGTACAGATCCACAAGGATGGCGACAACGTCCGGATATTTTCAAGAAGGCTCGAAGACGTGACGAAATCGCTTCCGGACGTCGTAAACATGATAAAATCACAGGTAACTGCGAACCAGGTGATTCTCGATGGCGAAGTGGTTGCCACGGGACCTGCTGGGAAGCCTCTTGCATTCCAGGAGATCATGCGGCGGTTTCGGAGAAAATACAAGGTATCTGCGATGGCAGAGACGGTTCCGCTTCACCTGAACCTATTTGACATCATGTACCTCGATGGCGAGGCGTTGAT
>JAUVEF010000003.1 GCA_030594905.1 Methanosarcinales archaeon | reverse complement strand
CACCATCAACAAGCGTCGGCGCAACAGACCCGCCAATAACCAGACTCCCGATATACACATAGATCTCATCCACCAGCCCCTTCTCGATCAGGCTCCAGTTCAGCGTTGCGCCGCCTTCCACCATCAGCCGCCGAATTCCCGCGCCATGCAGATGCTTGAGGGCTGCCGCAAGATCAACCCGCGCACCATCCTGCCCGTCTGCAACCACGACCTCCGCGCCGGACGTAAAGAGCGCATCAACGCGCTCAGATGTCGCAGATTCTGTGACAAAAATGATCCGCCTGCCAGCCCCTTTTCTGAGAATGTCGGCGTTGGGCGGGGTCTTCGCGAGACTGTCAATGACAACTCGCACCGGGTTTTCATCCCTTCCGGAGTCCAGCCGCATTCTCCGAAATTCCTCTGATTTGACTGTTAAACTCGGATCGTCCGAGAGAATCGTGCCTATTCCAACCATGATGGCGTCTGTCTCGCAGCGCAACCGGTCTACACGATGGAAATCCAGATCTCCGGAAATACGTACTTGTTTCCTAAGATGTGTCGAGATCTTCCCATCTGCACTCATGGCAGCATTTATAAATACGAACGGATGCATATTATCACAATTAGCTTTACCACGGATCCCCTGTGCGCTCAAAACCACCTCTGGCATAAGCAGGGAATTTCGGAACAGGCATTAGACATTATGCAGTCCACTTTTGAGGGGATGGATAGCTGTAAGAAAGCAATGTGTCCCTGTTCCGAACCCCTACGCGCTATAGGGGATTGTAGTATATTAACTGTATGGTTGCACGCAAGATGCAGGTTAGGGATCCTCACCATCATACGCCCCCTCCACCTCTCAACGATGCAATCTCATCTTCCCCGTGTATGCGCAACAGAAACGTGCCGTAACATGGTTTGGTATATGGAAATATTATGTGATCACCATCAATTCCAATTACAATCGGAGGAACTCCGATTAAATATACATCAAACATCTTGTATCCTGGTTTGACCTTATAAATCTCCTTGAAATTGCTCTCAACAAATTCTCTGCACTCTTTAAACGATGTATTTTTAAGAAGGATCTCATAATCCATCTCTTCGATGCAGCCCATTATATCACCTCATCTATCTTTTTCTTCAGTGGAATCGGATTGTGGGTGGTTTTTGCCACGATCTTTCCACATTCAAACTCGATCATTGACGCAAGCGTCTCTGCGTTGCCTCCAAAAATGATCGCAGAAAGATCAGCCTTTGATATGCTCTGCATCGTGGCAAGATACGATATTCCGGCGTCGTTGTGAATGAACACGAAACAACTGTCGAAATCCATCCGTTTTTCAGCAATATTTTCTATACACCGGTCAAGATCGATCATTTTCTTTGCATAATTCCTTTCCGGATCAGATACTTTTATCAGGTTGATCGCAGACCGTGTTCCGGCAATTGTCACATCAACATCCTTCTTGGTGAGTTTATTTGCAAGATACAGTGCGATACCGGTCTGTGCTGGCAGTTCAGGACATCCCAGCAATAATAGTGCGTTATTCAATCGATTCATCTCCACAATCTTGACATTTCGGGTTTCGCTCCAGCGATATCTCGTTCATCACAGTATTTAATCCATCCCAGATAAGCAGTCGGTTTGTTGCGAGTGTGCCGATGCCTGTGAGGTATTTCAGGACCTCTGTCACCTGGACACTGGCTATCACGCCACATGTTGCACCAATAGCTGGAATAGCCGTATTTTGATGAGTTTCCGGGAATATGCAGCGAAGACATGGAGTTTTCCCTGGAATCACCGTCGTGACTTGCCCGTCAAACCCGTGAACCGCTCCATGAAATAGCGGGATATTCCTTGCCACAGCTGCCTTATTCAGCAGATATCTTGCATGAAAGTTATCCATCGCATCAACGATCAGATCGCAATCATACGTAAGCTCGAAAACGTTACTTTCGTCGATCTTTTCTGGCATCGCATCAATTCCAACATCCGGGTTCATCTCTATGAGCGTCTCTCTGGCAGAAACCGTTTTTTGTCGACCCAGATCAGATATCCCGTGCAGTAGCTGCCGGTTCAGGTTGGTTATATCGACGATGTCATGATCCACGATCCTGAGCCTGCCGATGCCTGCTGCTGCAAGGTACATCGATACCGGGGAACCAAGCCCGCCAGCGCCTGCGATAAAGACCTTCGCATTCCGGATCCTTTCCTGACCCTCTTCCCCGAATACCGGTATTTGCCGATCGTATCTCTTTGGTTCACTCTCTCCTTGCATATTTAGCACATCCGATGGGAGCAGGTGTATATCGTGAATCTATTTTCCCTTGCAAATCCAATCAGCGTAATTCCTGCCTCATCTGCCGTCACAATTCCCTTATCTGTCGATGCAGACCTTGATACCACGATCGGGATTCCTGCGTTGGCGGCTTTCGACACCATCGCTTCCGGCTGTCTGCCAGTACAGCCGAGAACACATGCAGACAGATCTATATTGTTCAAGATGGCATATCCAACAACCTTATCGACCGTATTATGCCTTCCCACATCTTCACTTTTTGCAACAAGTTTTTTACCAGCGAAAAGGACCGAACAGTGCGCCCCTCCCGTCTTCTTCCATGTTTCAGACGTGGTTGCACTCATGATATCAAAAACATCTTCCTTGCTGATCGTTGTGTCAGAACCTGATCGCCCGGATCCTTTTATCTCTGATGCAAAGACGCGGATCTCATCTCCTGCCACGTATGCATCGGAAATTTTAGGAACACCGGTGATGCCAGATGCCAGCCCTTCGCAGATGATGTGGCCTGCACCCAGTTCTTTGAGCTGGTGGGGGGTGGCAACCATCTCGACAAGGAATTCATCATTCAGGTACAGACGAAACGTTTCCTCGACACAGATGTCACCAACTGTCTCTGTCAGTTCGCCGTTTTCCACGTGGATTGTCGAAAACTGCCGGATACTCATCAGGTCCCCTCTCCGACCCACTTTCCGTTATCTCTGTCCTCGTGTAGCTCTTTCTTCCATACATGCACCCTTTCTTTCAGCTCGTCTATCATATATTCACATGCAGCGAACGCATCCTTCCTGTGCGGAGCGCCACACACGATGAGTAGTATGTTATCGCCGACTGATAGCGTGCCCGTACGATGGATAACGTCAAGAGACCGTATATTGAACCGTTCCAACGCCTCTTTTTCTATCTTGTTGAGTTCTTGTATGGCAAGATCGGTATACGATTCTATCTCCATGCCGCTGATCCCATCATCCCGCACAATGCCCAGAAACGTAACTATTGCACCGTTATCCGGGTGCTTCGCATCATTCAGTACTTTACCTACGTTAAAATCATCTTCTGTAACTTCAATCATTCAACCACCTGCTACGGGAGGAAATATCGCAACTTCGTCGCCATCTTCAAGCGCGGTCCGGATTCCGTCCAGCGACTGGATATGTCTCCCCCCTTTTAGTATGTTTACATAGTCACGGATCGTTCCTGATTCATCGAATATCAGGTCGTGTGCGTCCCGCGATGCACATAGCACGGCAAGCAAACCCTCTATGTCACTTCTACGATCGAGTTTGAGATCGAGTTCCTTTCCAAGGACTTCTCCAAACCTTGCGAACGCTTTTACCCGGATTATCATTTTACGAACCTGTATATATTTGAATCATCCACCTCGTGCCGTGCGGGCAGATGCACGTATGCATGGATATGCCGGTGCATCGATACATGTCTGCACGAGAGGATGTCTGTCCATTCTTATATGGATTTCTCATGTCTATTATATGTGTTTTTGGTGAAACTGGGGCCATGCAAATCCGGCGGGGGTGATTACGCTACAACTCATCGGTTTTTAACGTTCCCTGCATATTATTACTTGTAAGCTCCCACAAGGAACCATGCAGCAAAACCAGAGCCTCGCCAGAGCAAACATCCTGATCGAAGCCCTGCCGTACATACAGGAGTTCGCAGATTCGATCATGGTGATCAAGATCGGGGGCAATGCGATCGTCGAGCCATCGATCCTTGATGATATCATCCGTGACGTGATCCTGTTGCAGTGCATTGGAGTCCATCCGATCATCGTGCACGGCGGAGGTCCTGAGATATCAGAGAAGATGGCGCGTCTCGGCAAGAAACCCGAATTTGCAGGGGGCTTGCGCATAACAGATGAAGAAACCCTTGAGATCACGCGCATGGTGCTCGTTGGGAATGTAAACACAAAGATCGTCTCAATGATCGGCAAATACGGCGGCAAGGGTGTTGGGCTATCTGGAAAGGATGGAAAACTGATCCTTGCCCGAAAGAAGGCACCGGTGACCGTTGAGGGGGTCGAGGATGCAATAGATCTGGGCTGGGTCGGTGAGACTGAGATTATCAATCCTGAGATCCTTATGATCACTTCAGGACGCGGATACATCCCTGTAATTGCGCCGATTGCTGTAGATCTTGTTGGTAACAGTTTGAACCTGAATGCAGACACCGTATCTGGAGATATTGCCGCAGCGTTACATGCAAAGAAGTTGATTCTACTGACCGATGTGCCAGGGGTGCTTCTTGACCATTCTGTAGAAAATACTCGTTTATCACACATATCCGCA
Organism: Methanosarcinales archaeon; assembly: GCA_030594905.1. The sequence continues at coordinate 14,092 of JAUVEF010000003.1, read as the reverse complement.
TCAGAGGTGGATGGTTTGATCGAAATGGGTGTGATCAGTGGGGGCATGATTCCAAAGGTCCACGCTGGCGTCTGTGCAATTAGTGGCGGCGTTTCAAAGGTACACATAATCGATGGCAGCAAACCCCATTCGCTGCTGCTCGAACTGCTCACAGATGAGGGGATTGGAACGATGATGAACAGGTCGTCTGAAAAGAAATCGTAAACTCAAATATTGGTTGGAGTCTTCGGACCGATCCCGGATCATCCGGATTCCACCTGTTTCCGGTGTTGTTACTTACCCTGCCCCACGCGGTTTCTGCGTAGTCAGTACCGATTTACACCAACTCACATTCCATGGCACGTACTGTTTTTAACTGCAATTGGGAATTAAACGCCACACCACCCCCGAATATAGCAAGGACAAATTTTCCTGGAATCAACACTTTTCAAAGATATATTTATATCGTGTTAATACATAAAATGAATACGGGTTTGATATCTATCATAAAAGGGGGTGCATAATGAACCGACGACCACTTCTACTAACCGCATGCATGGCTACCGCACAGGTAGTCTCCAAAATCTCCACAATCCCTGTAGTGCCGGAAAGGCTGGCGCAGAACCGCCGTGCGCAGGTGGGCATCGGCACCCTGATTATATTCATTGCAATGGTGATGGTTGCGGCGGTTGCTGCCGCAGTGCTGATAGAAACCTCTGGAGTCCTCCAGCAGAAGGCATTTAGTACCGGAAAAGAAGCCACACTGGAAGTTTCCTCAAATATCGACGTAGAATCCATTGAAGGCTGGCGCAGCGGCGTGAATGCGTCAATTGGCGACGATGACACATTCTCTGATACTCTTGACCGGCTTAATCTGCGGTGCTCGCTGAAGGTCGGCTCAGAACCTGTCGATCTGAATCAGATCGTGATCACCATCACTGATGGCACGACCACCAATGACCTCCGGTATATCGAGGGCACGGTCGATGCCAATGCAACCAATGTGAGCGATGGTAACTTTTCGAGCAGTGACTCAAACCGCCTTACCACCTACCGACTGGTTGCGGACGGTCTGACGCAGATACAAGTACCGTACCCGGACGCTACAGTCGGTGCCAATGCCGATTATGTGAACAAGACCCGTGTGGGCACAGTCCATCTCGGATACAACGCGACCCGGGCTACCACCGGTGATTATGCGGGTATGTATTTCATGTGCGCAGACATGTTCTTTGTTGCGGAAATGGTGCGGGATGCCGACGATTCGTTCAGTCTGGACAATCCGGTGATGACCACGGGCGATCTGATCAAGATCATTCTGCTAACCGCGCCGAGTAACACGTGCACAGACGAAACAACGCTTGCCAGCCTCAAGAACACCGATCCACGGGTCGGCGAGGCAGCACTGACCATCGATACCAGAACAATGGTCTCGATTAATATAGTGCCGGAAGGTGGCGCAAACACCCTATTAGAGTTTGTAGCACCGTCGTCATTCGGATCATACCAGAGCATCGGCGTGTATCCGTGATCGCGAGTACGAATGGGTAATTTGTGCGGGGCATTAACCGGGAACATCCGTACAATCGGAGCTATTCGCCCTGGCGGCAGTCATCGCAGCAATATTTATATGCCAGACCGCCACATCCCATTATACATGGGAAATATTCGACCGACATACATCAAAAAGATCGCAAGAGAACTGATTGCACAGCGAGGTTACGCGTTCGGAGTCGATTTCGAGAACAACAAGGTGCAGGTTACCAAACACACCGATATCACCAGCAAGACTATCCGGAACCGGGTTGCAGGTTACATCACACGCCTAAGCGTGATTTCGCAGCGTGAAAAACCATTATAAGGTGACACTCATGAAGATCAAAGGCGTTCTGCCGGCGCTCATAACACCATTCACGCCCGAGCGCATGATCGATGAGACTGGTTTTAGAGAACATATTGAATATGTGGTTGAACATGGGGTTTCCGGCATCGTTCCATGTGGCACTACCGGTGAATCAGCCACGTTAACATCTGAAGAGCATGAACAACTGATCAACGTCGCAATTGATGCTTCAAACGTCCCTGTAATCGCGGGAACCGGTTCGAACAATACGGCGGATGCGGTTCGGTTCACCTGCCATGCAGCAGACGCTGGCGCTGATGCCGCACTGCTGATCACGCCGTATTATAACAAACCGAACAAAAACGGGATCATTGCCCATTTTGAGGCGATTGCAAGCGCTGCTGACTTGCCACTGATATTATACAACATCAAGTCCAGAACTGGCATCAACCTCGAACCTGATTTGATCGCGAAGCTTGCGGAGATCCCTGGTGTCATTGGCGTCAAAGAGGCGAGCGGCGATCTGGGGCAGGTGTCGCGCGTCATCGAACTGACCCGGGACATGGACTTTATAGTGATATCCGGCGACGATGCCCTGACACTACCGATCATGTCACTTGGCGGGGTGGGTGTGATCTCGGTTGTGGCAAACATCGCTCCTGCGCAGACGGTAGCCTTCGCAGATGCGATACTGCGCGGTGATTATGGTGAGGCGAGGCGCCACCACTACCGGCTTGCGCCACTCGTGCGAGCGATGTTTATTGAGACAAATCCGATCCCGGTGAAGACTGCCGCAAGTATGCTTGGTCTATCTGGCGGACCCCTGCGGCTTCCGCTTGCGCCGATGAATGCAGAAAATGAGCAGAAACTGCACGATGCGCTGTCCGCGTTCGGACTGTTCGATTGAATACTCGCAGGCTCCATAGTAATTTTGCGTATGCTCGTGTATCAGGTAAATCCTGCGTATAGCATCGAGTACTCGAGAGTGGGGGAGATAGAAAAAAAATCGCGAACGGAACGTTTGAACAGATATCAGGATCACGCGAAGATGCCAGAACCATAATGAGATCCAAAACCACCGACCGGATAACCTTTAATAATCGTAGGCACAAAGGTAGTGCGTCCCGATGTGGTAGCGGATATCCTTAGGGCTTGCGGAGCCTTAGACCCGGGTTCGAGTCCCGGCCGGGACGCTACACCGAAAGGAGAACCAAAATATGAAATGGCAAGGAAAATCAAGACGCGAATCAAGCGGTGGCAGGCATATAAGCAGTCGCGGAAAACGGAAGTTTGAAAATGGACGCGATGCCACTGACACTCACCTTGCAGCGACGCGCAGCAAGAATGTGCGCGCCTTTGGCGGAAACCAGAAGTTGCGCCTGTACCGATGTGATGCGGCGAACGTGACTGATCCAAAGGATGCCACGACCCGCAAAACCACGATCGAGAACGTGGAAGGAAATCCTGCAAACCAGTACTACACAAGGCGCAACGTCATCACCAGAGGCGCGATCATCAAAACCGCGCTTGGTTCTGCACGGGTGACCAACCGACCGGGGCAGGAAGGGCAAGTAAATGCAGTGTTGATCTGATCCTGCTTAAAACACCCTTCGCAGGAAAAGCTTAATATGTATGGATGCGTTGGTTTGTTGGTGCGCCATAGTGACACTATACTCCTCTCGATTTCCAACTGGTATAGGGTCTGCTATGAATGGGCTCGTAGCTCAGCCAGGCAGAGCACCGGGCTTTTAACGTCTGCGGCGACGTTGCTGCTACGTGCGGAAACCCGATGGCCGAGGGTTCAAATCCCTTCGAGCCCGTTGCAACACCATCACTATTCTGTGGAGGGATTTTCATAGGATTCAACATACTTGAACATGTAATAGTTCCGGGACACCGGGTACTCGATGACGATGAAGTAGAGACTATATTGAGTAAATACGGCATCGAAAAAGAGAAACTATCCAAGATCCGGATGACCGATCCTGCGATCGATGAGATTGGCGCGAATCCAGGCGACGTCATAGAAATTACGAGAACGAGCGAGACCGCCGGCGAGTCTGTGTTTTACCGCCTTGCAATCGAGTGAGGGACGACATGTTAGATCGAAAAACAATATCCAGAGCATATTTCATTCAGGAAAAGATTGTGCAGCATCAGGTTGATTCATTCAATGAGTTCGTAAACCATGGTCTTCAGAAGGTTATAGATGAGATGGGGGTCATCGAAACCGAGATTGGCGGCGCGGACGACGATTCCGAGACATTTGTACGTCTCGGTACTATCTCGATAGCGCATCCGGTAGTGAAGGAAGCCGACGGGGCTGTGGATCAGCTGTTTCCATCCGACGCACGACTACGTAACCTCACATACTCAGCACCGATAAACCTTGAGATGACTGTTGTGCAGGACGGGATCGAGAGCAAAGCACAGACTGTGGAGATCGGAGTCCTTCCGATCATGCTGCGATCAGATGTCTGTAACTTGCATGGGCTCTCTAACGAGGAGTTACAGGCGCATGGCGAAGACCCACTTGATCCCGGAGGCTATTTCATCACCAACGGCACAGAGCGGGTGATCATGACGCTCGAGGACCTTGCGCCGAACAAGATCATGACCGAGAGAGACCAGAAGTATGGTGATCAGGTCGAGATCGCAAAAGTATTCTCGGAGCGGCATGGATACCGGGCGCTGACTGTGGTCGAGCGCGGGCGCAAATCAATACTTGAGGTAACCTTCCCATCACTTCCCGGGCGCATCAATTTTGTCACGCTCGTTCGCGCACTTGGGCTTGAAAAAGACGAAGACCTCGTAAAAGCGGTTTCTGACGATCCCGAGATCCAGGAATTTATGAAAGAAAACCTCGAAGAGGCTGTAAACATCGGAGTATTTACGCAGGAAGATGCGCTTGAAGAGATCGGAAGTATCGTTGCCGCACGGCAGACAAAGGAGTATCAGACCCGGCGAATTAGTTATGTGCTCGACAGGTATCTGCTCCCACATGTTGGCAACGACGGGGAAAACCGGATCGTGAAAGCCCACTTTCTTGCAAGAATGGCTGAGGCGTGCTTTGAACTTGCTCTGAATCGAAGAAATGTAGACGATAAGGATCATTATGCAAACAAAAGGCTAAAACTATCAGGGAATCTGATGGAGGATCTCTTCCGGGTCTCATTCAACCGACTCGCAAGGGATATCAAGTACCAGATAGAGCGTGCGAGCATGAGGAAGCGGGAATTAAACATCAAGACCGTGATACGCCCCGACGTACTCACCCAGCGGATCGTTTATCCACTTGCGACTGGAAACTGGGTTGGCGGGCGCACTGGTGTCGCGCAGTTGCTCGATCGTACGGATCACATCGCCGCCCTATCGCATTTACGCAGGGTGATCTCGCCGCTGTCGCGAACACAGCCGCATTTCGAGGCAAGAGACCTTCATTCGACACAATGGGGTAGATTATGCCCATCCGAGACACCAGAGGGTCCCAACTGTGGTCTTGTGAAGAACTTTGCCCAGATGGTGGAACTATCCACAGGGGTCAAGTCCACCGAAGGCATCCGGGATGAGCTTCGTATGTGTGGTGTCGTTGCGGTATAAAGGGGTGAATGACTGATGATGAGAGGCAAAGTATTTTTGGATGGTGAACTGGTCGGCACACATGAAAACACCGCGGAACTGGTGCATGAGATCCGGGTGAAACGGAGGCGGGGGATCGTTGACGGTCAGCTCAATATTGCGTTGCAGGGGCATGACGTGCTCATCAACACTGATATGGGCAGGGCTCGCCGCCCCTCGATCGTGGTTGAAGGTGGCAGATCGCGGATCACCGACGATCACATCGAACAACTCAAGAATGGTGATCTTGATTTTGACGACCTTGTATCACAGGGTTTGATCGAGTATCTTGATGCTGAAGAAGAAGAGAACGCGCTGATTGCTATCAATGAAATGGATATCACGCCAGAGCACACGCATCTCGAGATCGAGCCAGCCCTGATTCTTGGAATTGGCACCGGCATGGTTCCGTTTCCTGAACATAACGCGTCTCCGAGAAACACGATGGGTGCTGCCATGATTAAGCAGTGCATCGGGCTTCCTGCAGCAAACACAAAACTACGGTCGGATACCCGCGGACACGTTCTCCATTATCCGCAGCGTCCGATGGTGAATACGCTCACATCGACCGCCATCGGGGCGGACCGCCGTCCCGCAGGTCAGAACTTTGTGGTCGCAGTGCTCTCGTTTGAGGGATACAATATTGAGGATGCACTCGTGATCAACAAAGGTTCGATCGAGCGCGGGCTAGGACGTAGCCACTTCTTCAGGACTCTTGAAGGGGGTGAGCACAGGTACCCTGGCGGGCAGGAGGATCATTTTGAAATCCCTGATGCAGAGGTTCGGGGTGCAAGAGGCGAGGAAGCTTACTCGCATCTGGATGCCGATGGTCTGATTAACCCTGAGACCGTTGTCGATCATGGAGATGTTCTCATCGGGAAAACATCGCCTCCGAGGTTCGTTGAGGAACCAACCGAGCTCGGGCTTGCTCCGCAGCAACGCCGTGAGAACTCGGTGACGATGCGGTCAAATGAGAAAGGGATCGTGGATACGATTATCATAACCGAGTCATTCGGGTCCCGTCTTGCAAAGGTGAAGATCAGAGACCAGCGGATCCCGGAGATCGGGGACAAATTCGCATCCAGGCATGGGCAGAAAGGCGTCCTTGGTCTGGTTGTGCCATATGAAGATATGCCATTTACGGAGCAGGGTATCGTCCCTGACCTGATCATCAATCCACATGCGATCCCGTCAAGAATGACGATCGGGCATGTAATGGAGATGATCGGCGGAAAAGTTGGCTCGATGAAAGGAGAATCGGTTGATGCCACCGCTTTTTCAGGCGCAACTGAAGTCGAGTTACGCGACGGGCTTAAGAGTTGCGGGTTTGCACACTCTGGCAAGGAAGTGATGTATGACGGCGTCACCGGAATGCAGATTAAGGCTGATATATTTGTCGGAGTTATTCTATACCAGAAGCTTCACCACATGGTTGCATCCAAGATCCATGCACGGTCCCGCGGACCTGTCCAGGTGCTGACACGCCAGCCGACCGAGGGTCGCGCACGAGATGGTGGTCTCAGGTTCGGAGAGATGGAGCGCGATGTTCTTATCGGGCACGGGGCTGCGCTCTCGCTTAAGGAGCGACTCCTTGATGAATCTGACAAGGTGACCGAACTGGTTTGCAGGAAGTGCGGGATGATCGCAACGTACGATCAGAGAAAGAATGTTTCGTTCTGCACCAACTGTAATTCTGAGGTCGATATATATCCTGTGGATATGAGCTATGCATTCAAACTACTGCTCGATGAGATTAAGTCGCTCGGCATCGCGCCGAGGATCGAACTGGAGGATGCGGCGTAGGGGATTTCCGAGTCCCGAAAACCGGGCAGTGTATCAATTCCGGATGTTAATGGGCGTGCGCAGGTAACCACGAGATTACACAGATTTCCACGAGATTTCTGTGTTAATCTTGTGTAATCTCGTGGTTTTCTCATGAAAACCGGACCACCGATGACCGTTCGGGCGCTGCGTGATCATGCGCATAAAAGAGCTTTTGGCAGCGTCTGGGGGTGGTGACTCCCGGGTCCCGGGTAAGCCATAAGTATTATGCATATAAACATGCCCGTGATGGAGTTTCAGATCCTCGACGTTGATTATACCATTGATAATGGAAAGCCGGTTGTGAGGCTGTTTGGGCGTGATCCTGACGGGCAGAGCGTTTGCTGCTTTGTCCTGGACTTTGAGCCGTATTTCCATGTCCAGGCAGCTTCGATTGAGGGATTACTCGAGAATCTCAGGGACATCCCTGAAATCAGGCGGACTGAGGTCGTTGAAAAGTACGAGCCGATTGGATATCAGGAACATCCGATAAAAATGCTGAAGGTGGTCGTTGGCAAGCCGAAGGACGTTCCAACGATCCGGGACGAGGTAAAGGGATACGCGGACCATGTGTACGAGACTGATATCATGTTCAATAACCGGTTCATGATCGATCAGGGCATCTCTGGCATGGGCTGGGTGCGGACTCATGATAGCGACAGTGACCGCGTCGGTGCGTTGCGATCATCGCAACCAGTGGTGAACAGCGACGTGGTGATCACGTCACAGGTATCGCCGGTTGAGGTCGCCATGAATGCGCCACTCAGGTATCTTGCATTTGATATCGAGTGTCTGGTTGATGGCGGGATGCCGACTCCCGACCACTCCCCAATCATCATGATTTCGCTTGCATTCCGACCGGATTACACCGAAGAAACGCTCGTTCTGGTTGCAAAGAAGGCTGATGGCGATGGGGCAGACGGCGATGGTATCGAGTCGTTTGACGATGAAACCGGGATGTTGAACCGGTTTTTTGAGATTGTGCGGGATTATGATCCTGATGTGATCCTTGGATACAACTCAAACGAGTTTGACTTTCCGTACATCACCAAACGTGTGGAGGTGCTTGAGGCGCAGGGGAAGCAATTGCATGCCAATATTGGCAGGGACAACAGGGCTGTTTTCTGCCGCAAGATCGGAAATACCACTCGTGTGAATGTCGCAGGCAGGATCGTTGCCGATGTTCTGCCGCTGGTACGCAGGGACTACAGCATCAAACAGTACACATTGAAGAACGTGGCTCAAACGCTGCTTAACATCGAGAAATTCGATGTTTCTGTCAATCAGATGGCTGAATACTGGAATGACAACGGCGAAAAGCTTGCCGAGTTCATCGAATATGCACGCCGTGACGCGGTTCTTGCACTTCACCTGTTGCTCGACCTGCGACTGCTCGACAAATACGTGGCGCTTGCGCAGGTGAGTGGCGCACTGTTCCAGGATGTGCTGTACGGCGGACAGAGTTCTATGGTCGAAAACCTGCTGCTTCGGGAGTTTGGGAAGCGAAACCGCGTAATCCCGCCGAAACCTGCTCACGATGGGCGTTACAATGCACCTGATGAACTGAAAGGCGGCGCGGTGCTTGAACCGGTTCGCGGGCTACAGAAGGACGCCGTGGTTCTTGACTATAAATCACTGTACCCGACGATCATGATGGCGCACAACCTCTGCTACAGCACAGTCATCATGAACAACAACGCCGGTAGCGACAGAGGCATAGACGGAGACAGAAATAGAGACAGAAATGGAGATGGAGCTGGGGGTCGAGACGGTGAAATACTGGTTCAAAACACGATCAGATCTCCGTCAGGTGGTGAATTCGTCCCTGTAGATGCGTATCAGGGAATCGTGCCCGGAATCCTTGAAGATCTCCTGGACCGGCGGACCAAAACAAAGAAGATGATGCAGGCTGCGGAGGGGGATGAATACGTGGTGCTGAATGCGACCCAGAACGCACTCAAAATTTTGCTGAACAGTTTTTACGGGTATTCCGGCTACGCAAGGGCTCGCTTATACAGCCTCGTTCTTGCCAACGCGGTGACCAGTTTCGGGCGGAAAAACATCAGTGACACGAAGAATCTGATTGATGAGACAATTAAAACCGTGCGTCTGCCCGATGGACACGAGTTTGCACTGTCTGTGATCTATGGGGACACGGATAGTGTTTTTGTCCGGATCACGTCACCGAACGGAGAAATCTCGCTTGATGATGCCGAATCAATCGGGCAGATGGTTGCGGCAATGGTTTCTGAGAATCTGCCCGATCCGATGGAACTTGAATTCGAATCGATTGCCAGGAGAGCGATATTCATAGCAAAAAAGAGATATGCATTATGGATATTTGAAAAAACAGGTGCTGGCGGTGGCTGGAAAGATTCCATTAAAGTCAAGGGGATGGAGACCGTCAGGCGTGACTGGTGCGGTTTGACATCAAAAACACTCAACAAAGTACTTGAACTCGTACTTAAGGATGGCAAGGTTGATGAATCGGTAGAATATGTCCGCGGTGTCGTGGACCGGGTCAGGAATCTCAAGGTCCGTAACGACAGCGAAATCATGGATGATCTGATTCTTACCCGGAAATACAATAAGAAAGAAGAGAGTTATAAGAGTAAACAACCACACATCACGGTTGTGGAGAAGATACGCAGGCGTGACGGGGTGGTTCCATCAATCGGAGATCGTGTGCCGTTTGTAATCATTGCCGGCAAAGGACAGTTTGTGGATAGTGCGGAGGATCCCGAATACGTGAGGGAACACAATCTTTCGCTGGATGTTGATTATTATATCAAAAAACAAATACTGCCCCCGGTTGAGCGAATACTTCGTGAATTTGGTGTCGAGCATGAAACACTGAATTACGACTCCAAACAGAAGGGATTATACGATTTCGGGATTGGTACTGCGAGCGTGGCACGTGTTCATATAAAAAAAGAGGTTAAAGCAGTATCAAGACAGAAAACACTCTTTGATTTCTGAGAATGCGGGGACTTGACCAACACCAACATTTATAACCACAAAACCGCTATGTACAAAGAAAGAGGAGCATTATCATGGTAACCAAACCCGCAAAGATGTATCGCAAATTCAAGCGTCCGTACACCCGCCGCGAGTATATGGGCGGAGTTCCTGGCAGCCACATCGTAACGTATGACATGGGTAACCTCACCGACGATTTTCCGGTCTCTGCATCCCTTATTGCAAAGGAGCAGTGCCAGATAAGGCACAACGCACTCGAAGCCGCACGCATCACCGCAAACAAATATCTGCTCAGAGAACCGGGACGTGCCAACTTTCACATGAAATTACGCGTGTACCCGCATCAGGTACTACGAGAAAACAAACAGGCAACCGGCGCCGGAGCGGACCGGGTATCAAGTGGGATGAGACATGCGTTCGGAAAACTGGTCAGCACTGCTGCAAGAGTTCATGCCGGGCAGCGGGTGTTCACTGTATCGTTACAACCAAGCCAGTTCAAGCACGCCAAGGAGGCATTGAGACGTGCCGGGTACAAGCTACCCACGCCGGTCAGCATCAGGGTTGACAACGGGCAGGAACTGATTCAATGACCTTTGATTATGAAAAAAGTCTTGACCGGGCATACGACAATATGCCAGATTTCCTGACCACTGATGTGCGATTCTCCATACCCGAACCCGATGTTATCATAGAGGGGAAGACTACTGTTCTAAGGAATTTTCTCGAGATCGTTGATACGCTCAACCGTGACCCGAGCCACCTCTTAAAGTTCCTTCTGCGAGAAATGGGCACCGCCGGCAAGAGTGATGGGAGCCGTGTGATCTTCCAGGGCAAATTCACCGCCGAAGACCTCCAGTCCCAGATTGACGCTTATACCAGCGAGTTTGTGTTATGCTCTGAGTGCGGGCGACCCGATACCACACTGGTGCGCACCGACCGCGTCCTGACACTGAAATGCGCAGCATGTGGTGCGCACCGACCGATCAGGAAACGGAAGGTCCGCGAGATCAAATCGAAGGATGCGATAGAGGAAGGTGGTGTATACGACGTCAAGATCATCGGAGTCGGAAAGAAGGGTGATGGGTATTCTCGTGTGGATAAATACACGATTTACGTACCCCACACCGTCAAGGGCGAAATCGTGAACATAAAGATCACCCACGTCTCAGGCACGCTTGCATTCGCCGAGATTCTCGAACGAAAGTCTAAGGAATAGATGTGACTATGGAACCAAGCGAAGACGACCGGTTCTTTAAAAACCGATGCGATGCCATGTTTGTTGTCAACGTACTCGCAGATAACGCAGGATACGCCGGATATATAAAATCGAAAGGGCTATCCGGCGTTCATATCCTTGACATTATCGATCTGTTCAAGAACGTCTTTGAGGGGCGTGAGGATAAGGAGATCATGAAGACGGTCGATCAGTTGATGCGAGAGGGATTACTGATCTCCGGGGGTGGTGGGGCTGTGATAAATCCAAATCCGCCTGTTGTGGTGGATTTAAAAGGTGTTGAGATCGAGATCGAAGCAATCAGTCCAGAAGTTGAAGTTGTCGATGCGGATGGTCTGAAGTCCGATACTGAGACCTGAGGTGCAGAGATCGCAGGTACGCAAATAGAGAAATTCTTATTACACCGACCAGACAATTGGTGCCCTGATGGACATTGAAGGCTATGCAAAACGCGGGCTTCTGGGAAACGACCCTGCCCTTGAAGAGAAACTCACTGATAGAATACTTGAGATCAAGAATATCACTCGAACGATGGCAGAGGAGATTGCTCGCGTAACGATTCTGGAAGCGCAGGCAACACTGCATCTCACAGGCGAGATCCTTACCCCGATCACGTCCGGGGTGACGATGGGCGAGTTTGGCGTTGGATCGAGAGGCGCAGGCGATTTTTACACGCATGAGAAGATCGCCGAGGTGATCGGGGAGACTGGCGCCGTCGTTGATTCCTCACATCTTGATGACTCAGGGGTAGTGCAGCTTCAAAATCAAGATCCCAACCAGTACATAGTTTTGAACATCGACGGCACCCACTCCCGTTTGAGCGACTTCCCATTCCTCGCAGGGTTTCACGTCGCCCGTGCCGCACTGCGCGACATCTATGTGATGGGTGCAAGCCCGGTTGCGCTCCTATCAGATATTCATGTGGCAGATGATGGCGATGTCGGGAAGATATTTGACCACATCGCAGGGATTTCCGCCGTCGCCGAACTGACCGGCGTTCCGCTTGTAACAGGAAGCACGCTCCGGATCGGCGGTGATATGGTGATCGGCGAGCGCATGACCGGCGGTGTCGGCGCTGTCGGGGTTGCCAGTGACCTGACCGCCCGCATAGCCGCGGAGCCTGGTGACGCGATCCTGATGACCGAGGGCGCAGGAGGTGGCACGATCTCGACTGCAGCGCTCTACTACGGGATGCATGAAATCGTGGATGAGACGATCAATATAAAATTCATAGATGCATGTGAGGCACTGATCGATGCGAATCTTCTCGGAAGAATCCATGCCATGACTGATGTCACCAACGGCGGGATTCGCGGCGATGCAAAAGAGATATCACGGACTGCCCGGGTGAAACTTAGATTCTTTGAGGATAAACTGCATCCGCTTGTGAATGAAAAGGTTTTTTCGATGCTTGAAACGCTTGAGATCGATTATTTCGGGGTATCGCTCGATGCGCTTCTGCTAATTGCACCACCTGACGCCGCACCAGATATCATGGACGCGATCAGGGCGCGGGGAGTTGCAGTCGATATAGTTGGCGAAGTGGTGAAAGGGACCGGGGCTGAACTGGTCTATAACGGCGAGGTTCACGACTTTACGCCGCGCTTCAGGGAGTCCGCGTACACTCCGATCAAGAAACTGGTTGGCGATGCCGCTCCAGAGGATTACGCAAGGATGCAGGCTGCAATCGACCGGGCTGCGGCGGAGGCTGTGGAAAAGAAGGAGCGGGTAGTTGCGCGGATAGGTTAAGAGGTTTTATGGTGAGAGCTTTTCGGAAGATGAATACGCGGTGAAGTGGTTTTTTTGGCTTTATAAGACTGCCTCAACATACTTTCTCGTGGAAATTTGTGCAATCTTGCGGTTAGGGACTGTCACAGAATAACCTGGGTTATTTCGTTACGACCCCTTAGCTAAACACGCACAAATAAACTCATTCCCCCGGCGATTTTCTCGTTTGCTTTAGGACACGGCGCATGCGCATCAGGAAGCCCCGGATCACTGACCAATGATCAGCGTACCCCTGGAGATTCCCCTGATCACATCAATGACATGATCCGGGTTCTTTCCGTTCACAACCCGGCAGTTCATGGACTTTGAAAGCAAAAGTCCTGGCAACTCCGGGTCAACGCATGTCTCGCCCATTGTTATAAGCTCTGATGCCATAATCTCTGAGAGTTGTACCCCGTCACGAAGTACCCCGTCCACATCCGTTGCTTTTATGAATGTCGCACCCAACTGCGACGCAATCCAGCCGGCGATCGTGTCTGATGTCGCATTCCATGTATGCGTAATCCCAATCCCACTTACGCTTGTGCTTCCGCTTCCACTTTCGGATTTCTTCAGTAGATCATAAACCAGAAGAACCGATGCGCCGGCTTCGATTGACGATATGTCTACAATCCTGGTAACCAATCTTGCCGGTGTGTTGTCGGTAAGATAGTGTGCATACTGATCCATTGCAAGAATCGCCATCCAGTGGGCGGCTTCATCCGATATACCGTATACCTTGCTTGCGGTTCGCACGGTATCTGCAAATATGCCACCTCCGGGGACGATCAGGATGCGCTCGTCTTCAGTTAACGCGTAATCGTTAAGTATGTGTATCAAATTCCGTGCAT
>JAUVEF010000079.1 GCA_030594905.1 Methanosarcinales archaeon | reverse complement strand
CTTACACGTTCATGAAGGCAACAACAAACCAGCGGTTTGCTCCGACGCTCAAAGACAAGGTTGAGGACACAAACATCCCGGCCGATGTGAATGCGGTCTACGAACTCGTGATCAATGGTGTTGACCTCGAGGCTGTGACTGTTGCAACCAAAGCAGGAATTGAGGCTGCTGTGAAGATGCCGGGCGTCAAGAAGATTACTGCTGGAAATTACGGTGGAAGTCTGGGCGCGTTCAAGGTTACTCTTAGCGATCTCTTCTGAGATCGCCTCTTTTTTATTTTTTATCTGGAAGAATGTGATTTTAGGGGCGTATAGCAGCATCCAGATTTTTGGTAGTGTCCCAATACACAATAGTTTATTATAGTATGCAATAGAACCGCTCTCTTGGTGAACACCATGGCACGACCAAGAGGAAAAATCGATGCTGTTTGTCAGAACCCCGGGTGCCAGTATTATCGGAAAGAAGCTGGGAAAGACATTATCAAAAGCGGTAAGTACAAGAGCACCGGTCATCAGAGGTATTACTGTAAGCATTGCAAGACTTATTTCATGGAAACTAAGGGTACGCCGTTATACCGGAAACAATTGCCCGAAAGTGAAATAATCAATATTTGCAAGCATTTGGTAGAGAAGAACAGTATACGGAGTATCGAGCGGATCACAGGTCACCACAGGGATACTATAGGTAAACTAATAGTGGATATGGCTGAACATGCGGCAGAAATGAATGAGTACCTCATAAAGACCCTCGGGCTCACACCACTCGAATGTGAGGAACTGTGGAGCAATGCTCAAAAAAACAAAAAAAATATTGAGCCCGGCAGCCCAAATTGAACTGAAGAAGGGGATGCATGGATATATACCTATATAAAGCGAAGCACATACTTTTTTTGTTTTTTCCATTCGTCGAAAAACATATCGCCGCCCCCTCCCGGAGGGCAGTTTTTACTCGATTTTTTGTGAAAAAATCGTAGAACACCGGCCACAATATGACCCCCTATTTGAGACATGGTTTTAAATGAAATGTGCGCATAATCTATAGTGTGGAGGAGTAGTTAGTCGCGAGGGCTTGATGATGTGCGGGGTAGAAAATCCGACATGCAATAGAGGGTATGTGCGAAATTCGTGCAGCTTATACGTAACTGACGCTTTATCAGGATATCCTCTGCCCGATGCGACAAAGCCGCCCGGCGGGAAAGGGGGTTTGCAGCAGTGATCCGCAAGCAGTCGGCATCCGAAGACCCGGGGGGTATGCCACATGTCAATGTCCTGCTGATTGAGGATGATCCGGGTGACGCCCGATTGATCATGGAGATGCTGGCAGAGTCTAAGAGCGCTGTCTTTAACATGGAGCTTGCTAACCGACTCTCGACCGGACTTGCCCACCTTGCCGGCGGCAATGTCGACTTTGACGTGATCCTGCTTGATCTCTCGCTGCCTGACAGCAGTGGGATTGACACGTTTGTCCGCATATCCGCACAGGCGCAAAATGCGCCAATTGTGGTGCTGACTGGTCTTTACGACACGGGGCTTGCTATTCTAGCAGTACAGAAGGGCGCGCAGGATTATCTGGTCAAGGGGCAGGTTAGCAGCGAGATCGTAGTGCGAGCCATACGCTACGCAATCGAGCGCAATAGGGCTGAAGCGCATATCAAGCACTTAAACAGCGTCCTTAAGGCGATCCGAAATGTCAACCAGTTGATTGCAACCGCGACAGAGCGAGACAGCCTTCTATGGAAATCATGCGATGCCCTTGTGGATGCACGGGGCTATGATGCAGTATGGCTCGGTTTATTGGAAGACGGTGAACGATTTGTCACGGTCGCTGGTTCAGGTTTTCCGGACGATGTCTCACGCTTCAGGAGAAATATACTTGATGGCAATTACCCTCCCTGCATCAGGGACGCGCTCGCCATGGAAGCGACGGTCCAGGTCAGGGACCGGTTAAGAGAGTGCGGAAAATGTTTCTTTGATGATGCATGTCTCGGAAAGGAGGCTGTGATTGCCCGTGTGGAACATGCAGGCAGTTTCTACGGACTGCTTGCCGTATTACTTGCGCCCGGTGTTGCAGTAGATTATGAGGAGAAGAGGCTCCTTGCGGGGGTGGCTTCTGATATAGGAATCGCTCTGCATAACCTTGAGATGAAGGAGGAACGGGGGAGGGCGGAGGGCGCACTTAAGGAGAGTGATGCGCGATTACGGATGGTTGTGGAGAATATGCCAGTCATGCTGGATGCATTCGATGATAAAGGGAATGTTGTAACATGGAATTCCGAATGCGAGAAAGTGACCGGTTTTAACTCAAGGGAAATTATTAATAACCCCGGAGCTGGCAAGATCCTTTACCCCAACCAGGATTGCAAGAACTATATCCACTCAAGGGGTGGGGCGTATGGGGGCAACTTCCGGAATCTGGAATGGGATATTACCTGCAAAGACGGCAGTGTCAGGACTATATTATGGTCGAATATATCTGAGAAATATCCCATACCCGGCTGGCATTCGTGGGCGATCGGGTTTGACATCACAGAGCGCAGGAAGGCAGAAGAACAGATCAAACGATCGCTTCATGAAAAAGAAGTGCTCCTGCGGGAGATTCACCATCGCGTAAAGAACAATCTTCAGGTCGTGTCGAGTCTGCTCAATATGCAGGCGCGGGTCGCCAGCGATCCGGACACGATCAATGCACTTTTGGAGTCGTATGACCGGATAAATGCGATGGCGCTCATCCACACCCAGTTGTACGAGAGTGCGAACCTATCAGAGATCAATATGAACAATTTCGTGTGTCGTCTGATGGGACAGTTGTTCCGGAGCCGTCAGATCGATGGTGCACGAATCATGTATACTGCCCACATAACCGACCATCCGCTTCCGATATCAATCGCGCTTCCCATGGGACTGATCATCAATGAACTGCTGACAAACGCCCTGAAACACGCGTTTGGCAATGAATGTGCTGGAACGGTTGAGGTCACGCTCACCAGGGATGATGGTGCTGCTGATGCCGGCACAGTTCGTCTGACAGTCCGCGACAACGGCGTCGGAGTACCCGAAGGATTCAATATCAATGAGAGCAAAACAGTAGGACTGAGGTTGGTGAAGATTCTAGTTGAGGATCAGTTACAGGGAACCTTAGATATTATTCGTGACCGGGGCACGACATTCGACATTGAATTTGGGATTGGGATATAATAGCAAGGGGGTTTACATGGAACACGCTAACATATTAATCGTTGAAGATGAAGCCATCGTAGCAGAAGACCTGAGGATGACGGTTGCGGATCTCGGTTATACGGTGGTGGGACGTGGGAGCAGCGCAGACGAGGCTGTGGCAAAGGCGTTGGAGGTCAAACCGGATCTGATACTTATGGACATAGTCCTGAAAGGTGATAAAACCGGTATAGATGCTTCTTGTGAGATAAAAGAGAGAATGGATGTCCCGATCATATTTTTAACCGCTTACTCAGACATTGAACTGATAGATAAAGCCCTGGCTGCCAAGCCACATGCATATATCGTCAAACCGTTCCAGGCAAAGCAGCTCCTTGCATCAATCGAGATGGCTCTGTACAAGAGCCGGATGGAGCGGCGGCTCAGGGCGGCTAAAGAATGGATTGCAACAACACTCGATAGCATCGGCGATGCGGTGATCGCAACCGACACAGAAGGTGTTATACAATTCATGAACCCAGTCGCAGAGACCCTGACCGGATGGAATGAGGGCGATGCAGTAGGGAAACACTTTGAGGACGTTTTTAAGGCTGTGCATGAGGTGACCGGCAGATCGATAGAGAGTCCGGTGGCAAAAGTGCTCAAGGAAGGTACTGTTGCCAAGCTTGCAGACTCTACGATCCTGATAGCCAAGGACGGACTGGAACTGCCCATCGATGATAGCAGTGCGCCGATCCGAGACCACAATGGAAACATCACCGGCGTAGTTCTGGTTTTCCACGACATCGCAGAGCGGAGGCGGGCAGAATCAGCTTTGCGGGCAAGCGAGCGGTTTAACTCAAGCATGTTGACCAATTCTCCAAACCCTGTGCTGGTCACCAACCCTGATTCATCAGTACGATATGCAAATCCTGCACTCGAAGAGCTGACTGGCTTTTCTGCTGCCGAACTAATCGGCGTCAAGGCGCCATATCCGTGGTGGACCCGGGAGATGCGGGCGAATATGAAGCGGGGGATAGAGCTGAAGATGGGACGGGAGATGCAGAGCAACGAGATGCTTGATGGCGCTGTGGTTGTGGCTACTGGGGACAGAACATCGATGGCTGAGGAGTTTTTTTGCAAGAAGAATGGGGAGCGATTCTGGGTAGAGATAACCTCGGCGCCGGTTACAAGTAACGGGACAACCCAGTATCATCTCTCAAACTGGGTCGATATCACCGAGCGCAAAGCTGCTGAGGCAAAGATCAATAAACTCAATGAAGAACTGGAGCATCGGGTAGAGCAGAGGACTCTTGAATTGAAATGCACCCATGACCAGTTAGAGGTTACCCGAGGGCAGTTTTATCAGGCGCAGAAGATGGAATCGCTCGGGATACTCGCGGGTGGGATTGCACATGATTTCAACAACCTTCTGACCGTCATCCTTGGCAACCTCTCACTTGCAAAGATGATGCCAGATAACAGGGATAAAACGCTCAATATACTGGCAGAATCTGAAAAAGCGTCCTTGCAGGCGAAAAAGCTGACACAGCAGTTGCTCACATTCTCGAAAGGTGGCGCGCCGGTCAAAACGTCGGTTCCGATCAAAAAGATAATAATTGACTCGGCTGACTTTGCCATGCGGGGATCTAATGTCCGGAGTGAGATCTCTATACCGAATGACCTTTGGCATGTGGAAGTCGATGAGGGGCAGATCAACCAGGTCATCAGCAACATGGTCATAAATGCCACCCAGGCGATGCCTGACGGCGGGACGGTTCGGGTGCAGTGCGAGAATGCCGTCATCGAATCGGGCACGGCTCTGCCACTCGATCCGGGGGAGTATGTGCGGATATCGATCAAGGACCACGGGACTGGAATATCCGAGGAACACACCCACAAGATATTTGATCCGTTCTTCACCACCAAGCCAAAAGGAAGTGGTCTAGGGCTTGCAACCGCATACACCATCGTCAAGAGGCATAGTGGGCACATCGGCGTAGAATCCCAGGTCAATGGCGGAACCACATTCAACATTCATCTGCCCGCCTGCAAGAGCGGCGCTTCAGGAGATACGATTATGGAAGAAAAACACGAAAAACAGATTTCTGTCGATGATTCCAGCAAGACGCGGAGAATTCTGGTGATGGACGACGAGACGGATATCAGAAACCTTGTCGGCGAGGTTCTCACCCATTTCGGGCATAATGTGGAGTTTGCAAGCGATGGTGCCGCTGCAATCGAGCTATATCGGAGTGCTGTGGACTCAGGAAAGCCATTTGATGTAGTCATCATGGACCTGACCATACCCGGAGGAGTGGGGGGTAAGGAAGCAATCAAAGAGCTTCTGGAGATAGACCCGGATGCCCGGGCGATTGTTTCGAGCGGTTATTCAAATGACCCGATAATGGCGGACTTTAAGAGCTACGGATTCAAGGGCGTCGTAGCCAAGCCGTATGAGATCAGGGAACTGGTGGAGACGCTGAACCACGTGATTGCGGGGGACTGACGGCAGGGAGACGTTACCTGATAACTCAGTGATTTGCGAGATGCCCCTGGCATACGAGAATTGTCAGAGAGCTCCTTTTGGGTTTTTGGCTCTCTGATATCTCGCGTGAAGGTGTTCAAACGACCGGCCATATTGGTTATTTACCAAAACTCGCTCTACTCTGGTTTTGATGAGTTTA
>JAUVEF010000101.1 GCA_030594905.1 Methanosarcinales archaeon | reverse complement strand
AGGAACATATTTACCAAGCGTGCTTACGCCCATCAGAACCACGATCGTGCCCTTTGACTTTGCAAGCCATTCCCAGTCAACCATCGGCGCGCCCTTGTCCTGCTCGTGTCCTGTGATGATGGTTACCACCGATGCATGGTCCCTGTGCGTGATCGGGATGCCTGCTGATGCCGGAGCTGCAATCGCAGACGTGATGCCGGGCACAACCTCAAACGAGACGCCAGCCTCCTGCAGTTCAATTGCTTCCTCCCCGCCCCTTCCAAAGAGGTATGGGTCCCCGCCCTTCAGCCGCACCACCGTTTTGCCCTGCGCTGCACGAGCAACCAGCAGCCGGTTGATCTCGCCCTGTGCAAGCGTATGGTCGCCTGCGTATTTGCCAGCATCGATTCGTTCGGCACTTTCTGGCAGCGATGTGAGAATCTCGGGTCCCGGAAGCTGATCATACACGATTACGTCCGCCTCCCTGATCAGGCGTGCCGCCTTGATCGTCAACAGTTCAGGATCGCCAGGACCCGAACCAACCAGATATACCTTTCCGCTTGAATGCATGTCGATCACGTATGTCTTTGTGCTGATGACGTTCCTTTAGTCTATCTGTAACCTTTATCTTCAAAAGCCCCTATTTCAATATGATGGTAGAGACAACAGACGTGGAAGTGCCGATAGAAATATCAAAGGACATAATTGACCGGATCGAGTACGACCCTACCGATCTGGTAGGCATGGTAACATCGTTAAACAGCCAGATCGCAACGCTCCAGATGCAGAACAGCGAGTTCCAGGCGCGGCTGCTCGAAGCGATGACACTCAACAAAGAGCTTCACAACCAGCTGATGGCGCTCAAGAAACACATTGAAGATTCTACAAAACCGCCGCTCTTTCTTGCAAGCGTTCTTGAGGTGAACGGAGATGAGGCGTTGATCAGGCAACATGGCAACAACCAGGAATGGCTCATCGAACGCGGCGAACACGCGCCGGAGGTTGGGGCGCGTGTTGCGGTAAACAATGACCTGAAGATCATACGCACGCTTCCGATGTCGCTGGACGAGCGTGCGCTGGTGATGGAGATGTGTGACGATCCGGGCGTAAAATACGAGATGATTGGCGGGCTTGTAGAGCAGATCCAGGATGTGCGAGAGACCGTGGAACTGCCACTGACATCGCCTGAACTCTTTGAATCAGTCGGCGTCGAGCCTCCGCGCGGTGTACTTCTGTATGGCGAGCCTGGCACGGGAAAGACGCTGCTTGCAAAAGCGGTAGCCCATCATGCCAACGCCACATTCATCAAGATGTCCGGTTCGGAACTGGTGCACAAATACATAGGCGAGGGCGCAAGCCTTGTAAGAGATGTATTCCAGCTCGCACGGGAAAAAGCCCCGACGATCCTCTTTGTCGATGAGATAGACGCTGTCGGCGCCAGACGCACGCACGACGGGACTGTCGGGTCAGGCGAGGTGAACCGCACCATGACCCAGATCTTGACCGAACTGGACGGCTTTGGCGACCGGGGCAACGTGCGGGTGATGGCAGCCACTAACCGCATCGATCTTCTTGACCCTGCGCTGTTAAGACCTGGCAGGTTCGACCGGTTAATCGAGATCCCGCCGCCAGATGAGGATGGGAGGATGCAGATTCTGCAGATCCACACAAAAGCAATGTCGCTTGCAGATGATGTCGATCTCACAGCTCTTACAGCGGAGACTGAGGGTGCGACCGGCGCGGACCTCAAAATCCTTGCAACCGAAGCCGGCATGAATGCGGTACGCGACCGGCGGCGCATCGTCTCGATGGATGATTTCAGATATGCGCTGGACAAGCTGATGGTCGAGGAAGCGAGCGAGCCGCACGGAATGTTTGTGTGATTGGTAATTGGGTGATGCGTGAGGGAATGGAAACTCGGGGGCGTTTCCTCTCCGCCCACCTCTTTAACTAAGGTACGGCTGTAGTAGAAAGATTAGATAACCGTTAAATCCTGAAAAGAGGGGAATTAAGAGGTTATCATCCATCTTATTGGCCAGCGTCTCGACAACGGTTGCAGTACCAGCCATAACAACAATCAAAAGCCAGTTGGATAAAAAGATCACTCCGATGACCACGTCCACAATGAACTCAGCAGCGCAACCCTCGACTGCCCTGTCTGTTAATCCTGGAATCCATGTTTTTCCAAAGGCTTTTCCGAAAATAGCAGCCGACGCATCACCAAAAGTTGTCATTAGTATCGCAGCCGACGCAATTTTTTCCGGAAAGATTGAAATTGCGATGATACACCCCATCGTGAAGAATACGTGACCACCGAGCCTGTCAGCCTCTTTTTCCCTGAAAAGACTGTGAACGATGGGTAATTTCTTTCCCCACTCGATTCTGAAGTACTCGATCTCGAGTATCGCGATCAGGTACACCGTAAGCAGCAAAAGTATTGCCTGTTGCCCGAATGTATAGTAACACAGCACTATCGCAATCGAAGTCAGGTGTATCACTTTTCTCTTGAGCTCGTGGATAAGATCGCCACTTATCAGAGTCTTGTCTCCTTTGCGAACATGCATAGACCCTATTGTATCGATCCAAACTTAATTGCGATCCCAAAACCTCGCAATTCCATGACATTTGGCAAATGGCATATCATGGCAATACTGTTGTGCGGTAACCCAGGGAGGCAGCAACCAATAAGTATCACTGTAACAGAGCACATATCCAAAGGAATCACCATGTCGATAAACGCAGGAATGCTACTGATCTGGATCTCATTTACAGGATGTATAGGCGCCATAATCTATGGGACATGGTATTATTTCAGTAGAAATCCAAAGATACAACGCACATCGCGGATATTTGAGTTGATATGTCTTGTTACGTCAACTCTTGCTGCTGCGCTGCTGTTATATCATCTGTTGAACGTTACAGCACATTATCTGTACGTATTCCGGTTTTCCTGTGAGACTTTCCCGATTCTCTACAAAATATCGGCATTCTGGGCGGGGCAGGAGGGTTCGCTCTTTATCTGGGCGTGGTCCACACTGGTGTGTGTGGCATTGCTGAGAGTCCACGCAGGGAGTAAGATCAGTGAGATCACAAGGATCGCGGGTCTTTCGGTGGCAGCGGTTTTTCTTCTGCTGCTGGTAATTAGAAGCCCGTTTGCGCTTATTTATGGGATCGATCATCAGGGACACCTCCTTTCGACGAGCACCGATATCTTTGCAGTCCCATATCTAATGGAGAGCCATTTTGCGCAGGGTATGAACCCGCTGCTCCGCAATCCGTGGATGGTTATCCATCCGCCGATCGTCTTCTTTGGGTATGCTGCGGCGGCGATACCATTTGGTGCGGCGGCTGCTTACCTACTGATCGGCGACCGGCGATGGATGGAGATCGCTGAGCCGTGGAGCCGGATTACGTGGCTTCTCATGACACTCGGGATCGGCATCGGTGGATTCTGGGCTTACGAGGTTCTTGGATGGGGTGCATGGTACTGGGGATGGGATCCTGTGGAGACCTCATCGCTCATCCCGTGGGTGGCTCTGACTGCGTACCTCCATACCCAGTTCCGGATGAAACGGAACCGTGAATACGGACTTGCCGCGCCCGCGCTCCTGATGCTATCATTCCTTCTGGTCATATTCGCAACCTTTGTCACACGGAGCGGGCTATGGGCATCCCAGCACGGGTTTGCAACATCGTTCGAGGCGAAGATCATTGGTGCGTTTCTGGTTGGGCTGGTTCTGGTAAGCATCTATATCTTGCAGCGCAGATTCCGGATGGAAACGCATTGATTTCGTGGCAACGACCTGCTGCCCGGGCGATGTCCGGTGCTATATTCCAACTCTGAAAACCCCAAAATAGCCAACAAAAACTAAAAATATCACGATCCCACAAAGTTCCGGAAATAGCGTCTGTTGCCACTGTTTTTGAGGCTTTTTCTGGGCAAGTCCCGGACCCGAGTGGTGTGGATCCCGTTAATTGCCAGCGACTGATGGGAATGCGGGTAGTTATTTGTAGGTCATCGTAGATATTCATCATAGACACGATGTAACAGGTTAGTACGACTATGACTCTACGAATATCGATTATTGGGTTTGGCGCGGTCGGGCAGGGCGTTGCGGATGTGCTGATGCGCACGAACCACCCGGTCAAGGTGGTTGCGATCGCAGACTCCCGCGGTGCTGTTGTGGACAAAAGTGGCGTTGATCTCGCAGCAGCGCTGAAGCGAAAGAAGGATACCGGAACGGTTGCAACCACGGATATGACTGCGGTTGAGGTCATCGAGAGCGTGGATCATGAGATCATGGTCGAGACGACGCCGACTGAGATGGAGACTGGCGGGATCGGGCTTATTCACATAAGGAAGGCTTTCGAGATGGGTAGGCACGTCGTCACATCGAACAAAGGTCCGCTTGTTGCAAAATATTCGGAATTGCGGGGGATTGCAAGAAAAAACAATCTTCATTTCAGGTTTGAGGCGACGGTCGGCGGATCGATGCCGATTATCAATCTTTCAGAGGAGGCTCTGGCTGGAAACCGGATTCTTGCAATCGAGGGCGTGTTGAACGGGACCTGCAACTACATACTATCGCGTATGGATGATGAGGGCGTGTCGTACGAGCAGGCACTTGGAGAGGCGCAGGAACTTGGTATCGCTGAAGCGGACCCGACTGCGGATGTTGATGGGATCGATACTGTTGCAAAGATCGTGATCCTTGCAAACTCAGTATTCGGGATGGATGTCGGGTATGAAGATGTGGATGTGACCGGCATCGCAAAAATCACGCCGGAAGCGTTCAAACTGGCAAAAGATGGCGGATACACGATAAAATTGATCGGGGAGATTCAGGACGGGCTGCTCAAGGTTGCGCCCAAGATGGTGCCAAGAAACCATCCGCTGAACATCGGGGGCACCTTCAATCTGGCATCCATCCGGACCGAGCTTGCGGGCAGGATCACGATCGGCGGGATCGGAGCAGGCTCAATCGAGACTGCGAGTGCGATATTAAGCGACATTCTGTGGATAGAGCAAGTTCTCGGAAACTGACTGCTTTACTGCGGCGTGCTACGTTTGTTTCGTGGAT
>JAUVEF010000157.1 GCA_030594905.1 Methanosarcinales archaeon | reverse complement strand
TCAGACCTCACGAGGCTTGTCGATACCGCAAAAGTAAATAACATCACGATTGTATTTGCAGCGCCACAGTTCAACCCTGAGAGCGCCCGCGTCATCGCAGAGGAGATTGGTGGCACGGTAGTATCAATCGATCCACTTGCGGAGGACTGCGCGGCAAATATGCGCGCGGTCTCTGGAATAATTGGTGGATATATGACATCGTGACGCGGGACATGAAGATACGTGAAATACGGGAGATGAGAGCATAGTTGAAGAAGTCATCAGTCTGAGGAACGTGTCGGTGCACTATGGAGACTTACCTGTGCTAGAGGATGTTTCTCTCTTAATATACCCGCACGACTTCCTTGGCATCATAGGACCGAACGGTGGAGGGAAGACTACGCTCTTAAAAGTCATGCTCGGGCTGGTGAAGCCTGACAGCGGGGAAGTTAGTGTTTTTGGAGGAGATCCGTTGCAGAACAGGAGATACATCGGGTATGTCCCTCAGTATAGGCTTTTTGACCCAAACTTTCCTATTAACGTCCGGGACGTGGTGCTGGCAGGGCGCGCGAGGCATGCGCTCTTTAGACGGTACACGGACCATGACAAAAAAATGGCTCGCAGCGCGCTTGAGATGGTGGGAATGCTCCCGCTTGAAGATAGGCAGATCGGCAGACTGTCGGGAGGGCAGCAGCAGCGGGTCTTTATCGCAAGAGCGCTTGCAGCAGAGCCAGGAGTGCTCCTGCTTGATGAGCCTGCAGCTGGCATCGACGCGTGTGTGCAGGCTGAGTTTTATGAACTGCTCGGAAGACTAAAGCAGAGGATGGCGATTGTGATGGTCTCACATGACATCACCGCAGTCTCGGTGCATGTGAGTAAGATCGCATGTCTCAACCAGAAACTGTTTTATCACAACTCGAAGGAGTTGATGGCAGAGGATCTGGAAGCGGCATACCAGTGCCCGGTAGACGTGATCGCGCACGGCATCCCGCACAGGGTACTAAGAGAACACTGAAGAGAACACCTAAGCTCCCACGCACCAGAATAAGAGATGATCAGGATGGTTATGGCACTGGAATATGGATTCATGGTAAATGCGCTTGCAGCAAGCATTCTTGCAGCCATAGCGTGCGGGATCATCGGTGTATATGTGGTGGTGAAGCGGATCGTGTTCATCAGCGGCGGGATATCCCATGCCTCGTTTGGCGGTATCGGGCTTGGATACTTCCTTGGAATCGAGCCTGTGCTCTGCGTGATCCCATTTGGCATAGCATCAGCACTTGTCATCGGGGAGGTGCGCCGGCGGACGCTGCTGTCAGAGGATACTGCCATCGGCGTTATATGGGCGATGGGTATGGCACTTGGCATCATGTTGATCGCGCTGACTCCGGGCTACGCGCCTGATCTGCTCAGTTATCTCTTTGGAAACATCCTGATGGTGTCGCGTTCCACGCTCTGGGTCATGCTCGCGCTGGACGTGATCATTGTCACGGTGGTATGGCTTCTGTACAAGGAATTCCTTGCGATAACCTTCGACGAGGAGTTTGCGACGGTGATCGGAATTCCCACCCACAAACTTTATCTCGTGCTCCTCTGTCTGATTGCGCTGACCGTGGTGATGCTGATACGGGTCGTTGGAGTCATTCTGGTGATCGCCCTGCTGACGATTCCTGCGGCAACAAGCAGACGGCTCACAAACGATCTACGAAAAATGATGGGACTATCAATCCTCTTCGCAGCCATATTCTCCATAACCGGTCTGTATCTCTCATACCTATTCGACTTGCCATCGGGATCAACAATTGTCCTGGTATCCGGGGTCGTTTTTCTTCTCATCTCATTGACATCACCCGGACATAGCTTTAAGTACTGATGGAGTGCCAATTAGGTACTAATTATAGTACTGCGCAGCAGAATCAGCATCGAAATCATAATCATGACATCCGCACGGCTGAACCGCATACAAGGGTCTGCAACGCTCGCAATAGCAAAACTTGCAGCAGAGATTGCACAGGAAGGGAAAGATGTGATCACGCTCAGTCTTGGCGAGCCTGATTATACAACTCCGAAACACATCTGCAAATCGGCGATGCAGTCGTTACGCCGAGGTGATACGCATTATACACCGAGCGCGGGCATTCCGGAACTCATCGATGCGGTCGCGAAGAAATTTCACATAGATAATGGTATCGACGTCACATCCGATCAAATCCTTGTGACCGCCGGTGCAAAACAGGCAGTCTTCGTTGCCATCCAGGCGGTTCTGGACGAGGGGGACGAAACGATACTGCTTGATCCGGCATGGGTCTCCTACGATGCATGTATCAAATATGCCGGCGCTCGCACGGTGTGGGCTCAGACCGATCGTGATTTCATGCCACCTGATCTCGGAGAGCACATCACAGACAAAACAAAGCTCATCATCATAAATAGCCCGGGCAACCCGACTGGCGCGGTATTTAACAGAAAGTATCTCGAAGAGATCGCAGATCTTGCAATCGATAATGATATCATGGTGCTATCTGATGAGATCTACGAAAAGATTATCTACGGCAAAACGCACTTCAGTATCGGCTCGTTTGATGGTATGCGCGATCGTGTGATCACGATCAATGGGTTTTCCAAGGCTTATGCGATGACCGGCTGGCGGCTTGGTTACATGGCGGCCCCGGCAGATATCACAGGGGCAGCCCTCAAACTGCAATCACACTCAGTGAGCCATGCAACCTCCTTTGTCCAGCATGCCGGCATAACCGCGCTCTGCTCTGACCAAAGTTCAGTTGATGAGATGGTAACAGAATTCAGAGCGCGTCGGGATATTTTGGTCGATGGGCTGACCTCGATTGGATTTAACTGTGGGAAGCCAGATGGTGCGTTCTACGTCTTCCCGAATGTATTAGAGTACGGGGGCGGCGATGCTGTCGCAGAACGACTGCTAAAAGAAGCATATATCGCGGTCACACCGGGATCGGCATTCGGACCCGGCAGTGCTGATTATATTCGCATATCATATGCGGCATCCAGGGAACGGATATATGATGCGCTGGATCGGATCAGAGATACTATCGCTTGACATGAGCTGCAAGTGGACCGAAGTTGGCGTAAATATGGTCACCGATCGAAAGATGCATATTATCAAGCGTTTTTGACGGTACATTCGCTGCGAGTTTAAATCCACAGTCCAGCTTCACCTGCGAGACCGGACTTGACTGGATAATCTCGGTGACCTTTCCTTTCAGATTGTTCTTTGTAGTATCGGGGTGCTTCTGCAATTCGATGTTTGCCGGATCAACATGGATCTTTACCTGATCACCAGCCCGGTAATTCGATATTGCATCGATCGTGGCAGTCTCCACAGTCACAACCACCTGCCCATCTTCACTTGTAGTGATTGTTCCTGAAAGCACGTTTTCTTTGGTGAAAACCAATGCCAGCTTTCCCTTCGTGATTCCTGTGCCTGCATCGCAGGTATTCTTGATCGCATCCATCAGATCGTCCACAGAGAACGGTTTGATGATATAATCCTTCGCCCCGGCCCACATAACCCGATCAATTGTGTCAGGTGATCCAAGCGCCGAGATCGCAATGATATTTGCATCCGGGTCGTGTTTCTTAAGCTCGTTTATTACGACAACCCCGTCCATGTTCGGCATCACAATATCAAGGGTCACGACGTCAGGACGCTTTCCTGCATCCATCAGTTCACGATATTTAGTGATGGCTTCCACCCCATCAGCAGCAACCCCCACAATTTCATACCTATCTGATGCATCACACGTCTCGATGATCTCTTCGAGCATCTCCCGCATATACTCCGCATCATCCACAATCATGATTCTCTTTGACATCAGATATGATATAGGGGGCGTAAACCAAATAAATATATCGGGATCGGGCGGAAAAACT
>JAUVEF010000057.1 GCA_030594905.1 Methanosarcinales archaeon | reverse complement strand
AGAGCAGAAAGAACGCAATTAGACTTAATAGCTGCCGGTATAACCGATATCTTCGAGACCTCTTCTCAAGTTTCGAAATAACATCTACAAACGGGTACATTATTATTATAAATGGCGTACACGGATAAAAAGATGATGGGGGTTTTTCAGTTCCGTGTGCGGAAAGGTCGGGATCGTCCTTAAAATCCGCAACCTTGGCTCTTTTAAGTTTATGCAAAGCAGGGATGTCCACCCTCACTTACGCACCAACCACAATCTCTCCGCCCCACACACCGGCATAGACCTTATGATCGTAGTACGAATACGTCCGGCTGTCAGGTGTGATCGCCTTTACTGGGAAGAGCACCCACATTTTGCTGCTTAAGAAGCGCCTTTACTTCGCTCAAAACTTTTATGAGACTCATTTCGCTTGACGCACTCACGTCATCATTTGTGTGGATATGGTGTGGGAAATTATCAAGTTCAGGATGATGTGGGGCATTGTCCCACCTACAAATCAAATTCCCTACCGCGTCATGCCAGTGAAAACTGTATTTTGAAATTCCAATTGATCCATCTGATATCACATATTGAAAGCAATGCATCACACTATCGCCGGATAATTTGATTGTAACCCTCAGGTATCCTTCTTTTTCTTCAATTTTCTCACTTATTACCTCCAACGACTCTACGGTAGGATCAAGTACCAGACGCAGCTTTAATTCATCGAAATATCTGCGTATACTCAATCATATCCCCCTTTTGCGATATTCAGCCGTTTCATGATCCGCGTGTGCATATCGCAAAGAGCATGCCATTCAAAAAAATCCATTTCATCCCCAAATTTACCTTCTTCAAATTTTTTATAGAACGCTTCTGAACCTATATTGTATTTTGATTCGAATTTTTTCATGGAATCTTCCAATTCCTGCAATTCACGTTCCATCTCATTTGATTTATATTGTATAAGTTTACTAAGAGTTTTATCAATCAACCCGTCTCCCATGCCATAATCTATCAATTTTTCCAGTGTCCGGATATTATACATAATCTCCATTATTCTACTTAGAATATCTTAAAAACAGTGGTGGGAATCGCCCAACCAACCACCCTAACTGCCCCCTCTTACACACCAACTACAATCTCTCCGCCCCGTACACCTGCACAGACCTCGGGGTCGTAGTACGAATACGCCCGGCTGTCAGGTATGATCGCCTTTACCGGGAAGAGCGCCCGCATCTCGATGTCAAACGAGAGTTCCGTTCCCCGTGGCAGGTCAAGAACGTATATAATGGCTTTCCTACCCGCGATTTCGTAGCGCATGATCGTGCCATCAGCAACCAGCCGTTCCAGACTCCCTGTGACCGGCGTAAATCCGGTTGGTACAGCAACATCCACAATCATCATGCCCGTGGAATCGGCGGCTCCGGTGTATATGACCCGCGTGTGAGCGGTCACGATATCATTTACCGCAACATCGGTTGCATCGTAGATGATATCCAGTTGTAGGTCAGATACCGGTGAAATTTCCGGAAGTAGCGTGTTGAACCGCTTTACCAGTTGATAATTTACTTCTCCGGTTCCAGTAAGCGTAAGCTGCACCCAGGCTGCACCATCCGGCACCCGGACGGTCTGAAGCACATCAAAGTTCCCTGCATCAATTCCGATCTCCTTGATGTTGGCGCCGTCAGCAGATACTGATACAGTGGCGTCGATATCCCTGCCCTGCATTGTTGCTGCGGTCATCAGTGCTTTTAGTGCCATAACCGTATCTTGTGTCGATGAAAATCCCCCAAGCGAGTTTCGCTGGGATGCGATCCATTTGATGGCATCGTTTGCAAGCAGATGCTCTGCATCAATCAGGGCAAGCGCTGCATAAGCCGTGATCTCGATGTTCTTGCTCGAAGGCGTGTGACCATACCTGAATGGACCTGAATCCGTGTCAGATTCCGATTCACTAACGGGGGTCTCGTCCGGTCCCCAGTAGACGCCGTTTTCATCTTCCTTTGCAATCGCCACGAGCTTCTCAAGCGCTGCGTCAGCGGTCGGGCTTTCGAGTTTTCGGAGTGCGACCGAGCCTATCGCAAGTGAATAAGGATCGGTCTGGTCGTCTAAGTTATCTTCGAGGTATGTCTGCACCTGTTTGAGGACCAGGGTCTCCGCTTCCCCGTATTCGGCGAGTGCAATTCCAACGAAACTTGTGAGTGCATATCTGCCCCCCATTCCGCCAATCATCTCCTCATGACAGATGAAACCGACCGAGTCCCATGAACCGTCCGCATTCTGGTGGGCGCAGATCCAGTCTGAAGCCTCTGCAAGAATCGAGTCGTCGATAGAGGTCACGTCCCGTGCGCTTGAAAACGAGTTCAGCACAAACGCAGTGAGCCAGAGGCTGCCGCCCTCGCCCCCACCCTCGCCGAAGGCGGAGAACGAGCCGTCGTTGTGCCTGAATGTGAGCTGGCGCTGATAGCCAGTTGTGATAAAGAGTTCAGCTTTTGCCTGAATCTCGGGGTTGGTCTGGTCAGTCGCCTTGAGATAACGAAGGATCTCAACATCGGGCGCAAACATGATCATGTTCTGTTCGCCACAACCATACGGCATATCGAGGAGGCTATCTATGCCATTTATCGTCTGTGCAACAATGCTTGGCGTAAAACTAACCAGAACAACCCCGGAATTAGAAACAATTCCCTGAGGAAGCGCGGCATCAATCGTGGTGCTGCCCGCTTCCAGATTTCCGTTCTCAACGATCTCCTGCCTCGTCCCCTCTGCCTCAACGATGATATCCTTTTTCACGGCATCAGCCATCATTTCAGTCTGTGCTGTGATTTCTATAGCATGGGTGCCGATTTTTGTTGGCGTAATCGTGAAACTAACATCTTCCACGCTGTTTGCGCCAATCAACACGCTTGCCACATCATCGCCGATGCTATTGAACCATCCGCCGGAAGAGAGTGTTAATCTAACATTCTGCGGCGTATCGAGGTAGTTGTAGACCTGCGCCCGGACAGGGAATATTTCTCCGCGGGTAACAGAGAATGGGAGATCGGGCTCGAGGAAGAACTCCTGGAATACAGTGAGACTGTCCTCTGATATCCCGATGCCCGCATCTGATGACGAGACTGCATGAAGCTGCCACGTCGTGATGCTGTCCGGTGCGGTGAGATCGATGTATGTACGACCACTTTCGTCGGTGAGGATGTCCGGCAGCCAGAGCCATGTCTCTGGGAAGAACTGGCGCACGCGCTTGACCACTGCGAGTTCGCCAGTCTCTGCCGCGTTTGGTGCAGTACCGGGCACAGGCGCCCCCATCATCTCGTCCACCGCCGATGACCCATCCAAACTTTCCTCAACCGCCACGTCCATCGCAAACTCCCTGTTTGCGCCCCCTTTCCACTTCCCCACTGCACCCGGAACCTGCATTTCTGACTCAGGCATCTTCGGAATCTTAAACGACGACGATGCGAGCACTTGCATGCCTGCATCATCCAGAATCTCGTAAGTTCCGATACGCCGGTCATAATAGCCATATTCCGGATGGATCTCGATCTGAGGTTCCATGAACCGCTTTTCCAGTTCGTCAAAGACCTGCTTGAGGTTGAGCCTGCCAGCACTCAGCGCATAGACCGATTCGTCAACGATTGCAATGCCGATCATCGACTTTTCCCCTGCGTCAAAGGCAACTCGCACGGAATCACCAGGGGATACGGTCTCACTATCAAAATCCGACGTTAGATCGACGCTCGTCTCGAAACGAACGTCAAACGGTAGGACATCGGCAGAGACTTCGCAATTCGGGTTGATCATATATGCCACGATCTTTGCGGATGGACTCATCTGTGGTGTGACCCGAACTGTAATCTCTGATCGCTCACCAGTGCCCGAGTACACGGTTCTACCATTCGCGTAGATGTCATAAAATACCGTGCCCGGGTTGGTCGAGCGTATGGCAAAGTTGATCGTGTCGCCGACATGTGGCACGCCATCGCTTGTCTGTGCGATGTGGATGAAGCTTGCACCAGGGGAGTACGCAGCATCAAGATCCACAAACTGCCACACGGTTGAGCCGCTCGTGTCACAGCACGTTGCCTCGATGAGGGTGCCTGTGCAATTACCCGGGATGACATAACTCACGATAGCAACCCCATTTTCAGTCAAAACAGCATCTTCTCTACTGGTTTCAGTGTAACCCTCCTGATGGAATGTGGTTCTCATATCAACGTCCGCATTGATTGGGTTTCCGTCAGGGTCTTCTGTCACGACCAGTACCTCAAATGGGAGTCCTGGCTTCACGATGCCGGATTCGGGGATCAGATGGAGAATCATGTCCGATTCCACGATTTTCAGGAGTTCTGTCGTAGTCTCAGTATGATTTCCCGTATCTTTGACCGAAATGTTCAGCATGAGGCTGCCCTGACCGCCTGCGCCGTAAGTCCCTGCGATCCACTCGACTGCTGGCAGTTCGAACTCGGCAGAGCCGTTCTCGAGAATGGCGCTGTATGTGGCGTAAGTTTCCCAGGTGCCGACATACTTTGACGCCTTGATCTCAAGAGAACCCTCGACCGACTTTCCGAAGAAGTAGTTCGCAGAGACTGTGCCTGTGATCAGGTCAGAGACAAGGAACCAGTCTTTCCCCATATCTGACTCGATCCCAAACTTGGGGAGCACGTAGCGCTCGACCAGGAGATCCAGGACCGCATTTGATTCGCCAGTGACTGCTTTGATCTTCCATGTTCCAAGATTTGGCTCTGTGGATAGTGGCAGATCAAACGTGGCTACGCCGAAATCATTCGTGACAAGCGTCTCCCGAAAGACTTTGATCCCTTTCGCGTCGGCAATCTCCAGTTCCACGGAATCTGCAAGTGGTAGGAGGTTATTGTTCAGGAGGAGGAGTCTGCCGTGGATCGTCTGTCCGGGCTTGTAGATTGGCTTATCAGTCTCGATAAAGAGGGGGTTGCTCTTCAAAACCCTGACTGTTGCAGTGTATGACTCATCAGTACCAACAGGCTCTGCAACCAGCGAATACGTGCCTTCCTTGATTAGAGGAACATCGAATCGTGCGACTGAATGCCCGGATTCGCTTGTTGATGCGCGAACGAGAGAAACTTTCGTTTTGTTGCCATCCAGAAGCGCGCACTCAATGTGCCGTTCGGCAGGGATGTGTTCGTCGCCTGTAAACGCAGACATGCTAATTGAACTCTCACTTCCGACAAAGAGTGTCTTTGGAGCAAGTATCAGGTAATCGGCAGCCTCGGCGGGCGTATCGTTGCCCCTGTCAGAGGAAGTACCGGTCTCGATGCAGCCTGACACGACAAGCACTGCGATGCATGTCAGTGACAGAATGCCAGATACTACTGCTTTTCTCATTGCGATTCACCTTTCAGATCGGGTACAATGGAAATTGTGGGTTAATTGGATATATGCTTTGCTTAAACTTCGAAATAGGCCGTAGTTATCCTGATTTTGTTCGAGAAAATTGGGGGGGATATTTTGGAGATTCTGACTGTTGTTGGGCTGACGCACGTCATGAACAGGCGAGCGCACTTCTATGTACTCCCTTTTTCCGGCTTTGCCGTTTTTGGAAAAACTATTATATCATAAATCATTATGTGAGGACATGGCATCTCAAACCATACAGATAGTTTCTTCAACCGACCAGGGACCAAAAAGAGTCAGGGTCGAGGCAGCACCTTACGAATTCACGCTAGCGACCCGCGCCAAGTGGGAGATGGTTGTCGCAGATGAGAACCTAACGATTGCAAAGGGTGCGTTTGAGAAGATCAGGATCAGGGAGATCGTTTTGCAGAGTGATTTGCTCGCCATTCTGTGCGCATTTTCCCCTCACGCACTCGCGTCGGTTGTGCGTGTCGGATCAGGAGCAGGTATTGCGCCTGTTGAGAGTGACCGGTGCATCAAGGTTGCATACATACTCGGGCAAGAGACTGGTGAGGTCGAGGAGGGCGACCTGCTTGGGGTGCTGAATGTTCTGCCGATCATGTTCACACGCGAGGCACATGTACCGGTCTTGATCAAGGATTGAAATGGCAGATCCATCTGCGATTGTTCGCAGGTTATTACCGGGCTTGAAGAGTCCGGTAACAAATCTTCGTGCGTGGTTGTTCGATGCAGGGGTTGTCAGTTCAGAAGAGGAATATCGAATTTTACTGCATGAGGTAGCCACCAGACTTGCAAAAAAGCAAATTTCACTTCCGTTGTTTGCATCAGGGGATAAACGAGTTATCCAGGACATCGAAGCGCTTGACACGCTGAACGAAGTCTCAAACCTCCTCAGTGAGCGTCTGTTTGAATGGTATTCTTTTTACCAGGGGTCAATCCCCGAGTCAAGAGAACTTGCCAGGAAGATCGTGGAAGATCGCCATAATAACGTCCCGGATGCTATGCGCAGCCTTGCACAGAATATACTGGACATAAGCGAGAGCAAAAAACTGCTTGTTACACATATTCAGGATCAGATGCCCCGCGTTTCCCCAAATCTTACACACCTTGCAGGTCCACTGCTTGCTGCAAGGCTGCTTGCCATCGCAGGCGGGCTCGATAAACTATCCCGGATGCCCGCAAGCCGCCTGCAGGTGCTTGGTGCGAACCGGGCGATGTTTCGCCACCTGCGCGGAGCCTCCCCGCCAAAGCACGGCATCATCTTCAGGCACCCCCTTATCCACGCGTCCCCTCGCCACCTGCGCGGCAAAATCGCACGTATGGTCGCCTCGAAACTGGCGATCGCCGCACGTATCGACTATTACAGCGACAGTGCCGAGGCGGAGGTGCGAGAGGAGCTTAGCCAGAGTTTGAACGCTCGAGTCAAAGAGATCAAGCGGAAGCAGTGATTTCCAAGAACGTGATGGGTCGAACGATAACGATTCAGTAAACCGGGCTGTCGGGCGGGAACCATGTACCCTGCACCATTTTTGAAAACTCTTAAGTAGTTTGGAACTGATGTTTCTTTTTATATCTGTAATATTTCATACTTAGGAGTACCAATGTCCGAAATAAGCGATCATCTCAGAATACAGAACCACCACCTCACCATCGGCGGCGTTGATACCATCTCACTCACACAGGAGTACGGTACGCCGCTGTATGTACTCGACGAGGACCGCGTGCGCAGAAACTTCCGCACATTCAGGGGGGCGTTTCCTGATGCGGACATATACTACGCAGCAAAGGCGAACTGGAATCTTGCGATCCTGCGGATCCTTGCATCCGAAGGGGCTGGCGCGGACGTCTTCTCTGACGGCGAACTCTATGCAGCACTCCTCGCAGGCATTCCGCCTGATCGGATTCTTTTTAATGGTAATTCAAAGACGTTAAACGAGCTACAGATGGCAATTGATGCCGGAGTGCGC